>CAZGZY010000027.1:0-10658 GCA_964530365.1 uncultured Candidatus Saccharimonadales bacterium | reverse complement strand
GATCTCGCCTTCGACTTCTTCACCATCACCGTCTCGGGCAGCGCCACGGGCTCGCTGCCACACATTAACCTCTGCGACGGGCTCAGCCCGGCCGGCTTCAGCACCAGCGGACCCGGCAACAACCGCGTCACCACCGGCAGTATGCCCGTCGCCGTCAGCGGCGCCGCCCCCACTCTCGGCGGCATCAAGGGTAGTTTCGCTGTTACCAACCCGGTAACGAACAAGGCCGACCCGTGCCCATCCGGTACCACCGTCACCGTCACCGGCCCCACCAACAAAACCGTCGCCATCAGCAGCCCTATCAACATCCCCACCGGCCAAGCCGGGCCTTTTAATACCGGCCAAACCCTCCAACCCGGAACCTACACCGTAACGGTTAACTGCCCGATTAACGGGGGCGGGAATATCTTCACCGTCTCCGGAATTGTGGTTACAGCCGGCCCCAACCCAACCGACATTGGGGTCCAAAACCGAAACGCGGGTGCGCCGGCCCCGCCCACCTCCCCTCCAGCTGCCACCACCCCTCCGGCCGACTGCGACGCCGGCGGCTTTACTTGGATCATCTGCGGCATAATCCACTCACTTGTCGGTGTGGTCGACTGGATCCGCGACACCTTCATTGTGCCATTCCTTCAGGAGCCGCCGCTCGACAGAAACGACACCGCCCACAGCATCGACAAAATCTACGCCATCTGGAGCGCCTTCCGCAACCTCGCCAGCATCTTCTTCATCCTGGTCTTCTTCTTAGTTATTTTTGGTACCGCCATCGGCTTCGACAACTACACCATTAAGAAGGTGTTGCCACGGCTCATTGCCGGCGCCATTCTGGTGCCATTCTCCTGGTATCTATGCGTTATTGGCATCGATATCGGCAATGTCTTGGGCCAGGGTTTGGTGGCCCTCATGCACCCACTCATACCTAACCCCCAAATCGACTTCTCCTCCAGCTTTAGCAAGATCTACTTCGGTGGCGCGCTCTTGCTCACCGGCGCGGCAGCGATTGCCGCCATCACCACCATCAGCCTCGGCGTGCTCATTACCGCCGCCATCGCCTTCTTGGGCGTGCTCCTAACCCTGGTGCTACGCAAAATCTTCATCATCTTGCTCATTATCTTAAGTCCACTGGCGCTGCTGGCCTGGGTGCTCCCCAATACCGAGAGGTGGTTTAGGCAATGGTGGGAGAACCTGTTTAGGCTGATTCTCATGTACCCCCTCATTATGATGCTCTTCGAGGTCGGCCGACTCTTCTCCACCGTGGCCGGCAGCATCGTCGCCAGCGCCGGCTCGGACAGCGCCATCGCGGCTAATTCCGCAGCCAGCTCGCTCATGGGCGCCAGTGTCAACCCGCTCCTCCATTTCGCCATCGTTACCGGCATTGGGCCGTTGCTCCATTTCGCCGCGGTGGCCGGGGCTGTCACCTCCAACACCCAACAATTCTTTGAAATCGGGGGCGAGGTCGTGCCGCTCTTCTTGGTGCCCGCCACTTTCAACATGTCCGGCAGCCTCATGAAGTCCGGCAGCAACCTTCTCAACAAGGGAGGCCAATTCCTCAACAAACAGTACGGCAAAGACTCCCAGTTCGCCAAAGACCGGGCCGAAACCCGCCAGAACAACGCCCTGCTTCGGGCCAACTCCAACACTGGCGTCTGGGGTGCGCTCAACAGAACCGTCCCCGGCATGAGAAATATCCACCGAGCCCGCTCCGGTACCGGCGGCGGTTTTGGTGGTCTAGGGCGGGGCAGCCGGGAAGCTCAGTTGCGTAGCTCCGAAGCCTACGCCAATGCTGCCAAGAGCCGAGGCAAATGGGAGGCTGAACAACAAAACCGGGGAGAATTGGCCGGCACCGAAGACTCCGCCTCGCGCGTGTCCGCCGAACGCATCCTGGCCAAGCAAGAGATGACCGACGGCCGGGCCAAGCGCCAAGGCGCCGTCCGAGGTGAAGCGGAGCACGGCACCAACCAGACCTCCCGCCAGCGTTTCGAAGCCGCCGAGGAGGAGGCTTTCCAGGCCCAGTCCAAAGATTATGGTCGCCAGCGTGCCATTCTGTCCGCAAGAGATGTCCGCCCCCTCACCGGCGCGGAGATCGCTGACGCTACGGCCGAAATCGAGGGCAAAGCCCAGGTGAAGGCCCGCGCCACCATCAGCCAAACCAACGCCAGCGCCGCCGAGCTTGAGAATGCCATAATTGCTAGCGTCGGTGGCACCCGCACCACCGCCCACCTCCAACGCCTCGAAACCCACGCCGAAGCCGCCGCTGGACACACCAAACTGCAAATGGGTACCGACGAAGGCGCCGCCCTCAAGCACAACGAAATTGAGCTCCTAGCCCCCGAAACCACCTCTCAAATCTCCTCGGCCGTCCAGCTCGACGAGGGAGACAAGATCGCCCAGGCAAAAAGGCTGCGCCAGCGCCGACTCCAGCTCCAGGCCCAAACCAGTGAGTCCACCCAGGCCGTCCTCGACGCCGCCGACATTACCGCCCGCGAAACCGTTGGCCAATCCTATGCAGATCGCAAGGCCGTGCGCACCTATGCCGGGCGCGAGAATGACATTACCTACCTTGATGCCGTCGAGCGCCTAGCCGAACAACGGCGCGCAGACACCATTGGCGCCCGCCAAGGGGTACGTACCAGCGAGTTGCAGCTCGCTGGTACCCCGCTCGAGCAAACTGCCGACGTCCGCTACGGCGCCGCGCAGGAAGACGCCCGGCTTAAAGCCTCCGCGGCTGCCGGCGGGCGCACCGGTATGTACAACCAATCCCTCACCCGTCCGGCCAGCGCCGGCGAACTTGCCAGCGCCGCGGCCCGTGCCGCCGCCCTCACCTACGATGAAGGGGCTCAAAAGGCCGTCGGCTACAACCAAGGCGCGGCTGCCGAAGAGGACAAACTCATTGCAGACGCCCTCACCCACGGTGTAGTGCTACCTCGTGCCGAAGCCGCGCGCCGCATTGTCGAAACGGCCGGAGCTAGCGCCCAAGTTATCGCGCGCACCAATTTCGTGGAAACCGCCGGCACCGCTCGAGGCGTAATCTCCGGCGACAAACGCGCCATCGATAACGCCATGCGAAACGACCCCACCCTCACCACCCGCGCCGCCGCCCGCGCCGCCGTGCTCGATAACCGCTCCAGCGCCGCCCAAAGCGAAGCCGCCGACAAAACCGCCGACACCGCCAGCAACGACCGCGGCCTAGCCGAAGGCCGCGTCCGCGCCCGCCAAGCCGTCATCGACGACCCCCTCGCGCCCGGCGTCACCAACATGGACCAGGCTGCCCGCCACATCACCAACGCCGCCGACGCCAAAGCCGCCAAAGAAGGCCGGGAAAAAGTGCTAACCGCCGCCGGCCAAGAACTAGGTATTGCTCGGGGTGAAGATTCAGATATCCAAAAGGAGTTAGGCAAACCCGGCATCACGACCGTAGAGCAAGCCCGCCAGAGCCTAGCCGCCCGCGTTGTCGAAGACGCTACCATTGCCGCCGACTCCGCAACCGTCACTGCCACCGCTAAGCAGGAAGAGAACGTCAAAACCCGCAAACGACTCATCAGCCGCGCCCAGCGCCAAATCAGTAAAACCACCGGCAATCCCACCAGCCGCACCGACGGTCTCGAAGCGGTCCTCGACAAAACGCGCGCGGCCGCCGGTATCCAGGCCAAGAACCTAGCGCTCGACAACGCCGCCGACGAAGAGTCCACGATTATCAACGACGAAACTAACGGCCTCACACCAGGCGAACGCGTCAACGCTGCCCGCTACATTGGCGTTAAGCGCAAGGGCGCCGAAACCGGCAAACTCGCCGGCGCCGAAAAAGCCGAGCAGGCCGAGCAGGCCGCCGACGCTGCCAAAACGGGCGGCCCCAAGGTTGGCAGCGACCAGGCCCGCGCCGCCGCGTCCCTGCGGGCCGGCCAAGCCGCCAGGATCCAGTCCACCGAGCAGCTCGCCGAAGCTTTTGGCAAAGAACAGGCCACCATTAACGTCGACAAAGACGTCCCCGTAACGGCAGGTCAAGCGGCCGCCAATGCCCAATTCGAGGCCGAGCGCGCCGCCGCGCAAGCCGCCGGTGCCACCCGCGAGAGCCTAGCCGCCGCGCAAGCCGCGCAAAGGGCCCTCGAAACCACCCCGGGAGCCCCCCTCACCCCCGACCAGGCCCGCACCCAGCTCATCCGCACCGCCGCCAGGGCGTCTGGAGCTAATGCCCTCCGCAAGACCGCCCAAGGCTATGCCAACGACACGGGCGAAGTTGGCGCCTACCAAGCCTCTCTGGACAATGCTAGGCTTAGGATAATCGCCCAAAACCCCGGGCGCACCGCGGCCAGCATCTCTGACGCCGAAGCCAAGGCCTTCCTCGTTGCCAGCGTCGGCAGCGCCGCCGAACGTGAAGGCTTCAATAAACTGGTGGGTGCTTACGGCGACGACATGGGTATTGCCAAGGGTCGCGAAGAGCAAGTACAGGCCATTATCGACGAATCCGGCGGCACTCTCACCGAAGATGAAGCCAACGACCTCATTGCCAAATCCGGCTTCTCCGCCGCCTTCGAAGAGGGGCGCAAAAAGCCCGTGGAGAGCACAGCCAAAGACGTTGGCGACTACCGCACCATTGAAGCCTCCGAGAAGAAAGAAGCCGACGAGCTCGAAGCTGGCATCCGCGCCGCCAACCCTGGCCTCCCGGATGCCGAATACAAGCGCCTCGCCCGCGAGCAAGCCACCCGCAACCGCATCGGCAGAAAGTTCACCAGCGTCGCCGCCGGGGCTGACACCAAAGCCGCCCAAGACATTGGCAAAGAGCGCGGCACAGCCAAAGCTCGCGCTACCGCCATCGCCAGTGAAAGCCCCGAGAACGGCCCGGCCCTGCCGCCCGATGTTGCCCGCGGGCGTATTCTCGACCGCATCAGCACCGAAGCCGAAACCGCTGCCAATCTGGCTGCGGGCCGAAGCTACGGCACAGCCGAAAGTGCCGTCAACGCCAGCGCCGCCGCCGAGAAAGACGAAATCGACACCACTCTTGGCAACGACACCACCTTCACCGGCGACGTCACCCTCGACGCTGATACCGATTTAGCCCACAACACTGAGTTGGCCGAAGAGACAACCTTCGATGAAGATGTCACAATCGACGACGGCACTCCCGCCGGCAAAGTCATAACCGCCGGCACCGCTATAGCGGCGGGCACAATCATTCGAGCCGGCGCCAAAGTCCGAAAGGGCACCATCCTCAGGAACCCCCATCTAGCCAAGGGGACCAAAGTAAAAGCCGGTACCCCAATCCCGCCCGGCAGCCGCATCACGCTCGAAGAGGCCCGAGAGCGCATCACCCGCAAATCTATTAAAGCCGGCCGGGAGCTTGGCGAGCGCCAACAAGCCACCGTCTACGGCAACCTTAGCGCCCTCGACGAAGCCGCCGGCCGCACCGACGTGGGCGACCGCATCGAGGTCCAGCGCAAGACCGAACTCGATAGGCTGGCCCGCGAAGAGGGGAAGTCCAACGCCATTGGAGAAGAGGAGGAACAGCCGTACGAAGATACCGTCAGGCTAGCCGAGTCTGGTGAAGCCGATCGACGCTTCGACAGCCGCATCACCGAAACCGCCTCTCAGCCGGACGCTGAATTTGACGACCTCAAGATCATGGACGTCGATCTTGGCGATGATGGCGTCCGGTACCTAAAGAGCCGCTTCCGCAAGGCCCAAAAAGCCGGCGATAAATATACCATGGCGGCCGTTCTCACCCGTCTGCGCATGTCGCAAGGCGGTATCCAGACGGCCCGTGAACTCAGGCGTGGTAAGAAGTACCTCAAAGTTAAGGACCCGGCGACCGGGAAAACAGAGCGGAAGCTCGTCGACGAAAACAAGATGATCGACCCAGACACGGGCGCGATTGTGGATGAATTCTATTACCTCCCCAGCGATACAGCCAGAACTACAGCTACTCGCAAACCAACCGAGGACGCCTATCGGGATGCCACCGGCCAAGCCGTTGGTATGGGCTCAACCTATAGCCGCATCGTCGCCCCTGAATTTAAGACCATTTGGGATAAAGGTATGAAGGGCGCATTAGGTCTAGACATCGTTAAGCCAATTATGCCAGCCGCCAACGACTTTAGCCCTGACAAGTTCAAGAGCATGAGCTCGCACGAGGTTAACACCTACATGGACTACTTCAAAGAAGAACTCGACCGCACAGAGGGGATTCTCGCCACAGCACCCGCGGGATCGCCGGCCGCTATTCAAGCTAAATCCGACCAGGACAGAGTGCGCCGCGATGCCGATCAATTCAACCGCGCTTTCCAGGAGGTCATGTCTTCAACCACCACCGCGTCGGGCGTATTGCCAGAGGCCGCTCAAGCCATCTACGATCAAGCCCAGCAAGGCAACGGCCTCATTCAGGCCGCTACAGTTCAAGCGGCCGCTCGTCGGGCCGGTGTTGGCGCAAGTGAGCCCCGCCTGCTACCCGCTGGCAACCCCGCCAAAGCCATCCTCACGGCTACCGGCAATGATGTTGAGTACGCGGCTCAAGTTATCGACCGCATGAAGCCACAACCGGCCACAGCCACCACTCCTGCTCTCCCCAACGGCAGACTAACCACCGACCGCCTCAGCGTACCCCCCGGAGCAATCCGGCCCATCCGCGATATCGTCGCTGACCGCCTGCTCAATGGCATCCCGATCACCTCTGCCGACCTTGGCGGTGGCAAACGCCCTCTCACTGGCCCGAATGCTATGCCGGCACCAGTCCAAGCTTATTTAATCGGACAACTAGGTGCCGACCCCAAGACCAAAGTCACCAGCCTCGACGAAATTGCCGCCATCCAGCACAAATACGAAACCGACGTCACCGGCGAATACCGCAAAGCCGTCGAAGACGCGTTCAAGGCTGGCAAGCTCCCGCCGCTACCGCTCTAGCCTCAGCCCCAAGCCCGCACCATTTTCGGCCACATTACCGCCACCCCAGCCGCTCCTGCGCCAGTTGCGTGGCCCGGCTCAAGGTCCGCGACTCCAACTCCAACCGGCGACGGCCACGCTCAGTGAGCCGGTATGCCTTGCGATAGCCCGCGCCATCACCAACCGCCTCAACCAGCCCGCCCCGCACCAGCACCCGAATGGCTGCGTAAATCGTGGTCGAGCGCACATACAGCCCCACACCGTCGCCAATAATCTGCTGCTGAATGCCAAGGCCATGCTTTGGCCCCTCCGCCAGCGCCAGGAGAATGTAGAAATTGGCATTTTCGAGCGCCATCCGTGAGCTCATGCACCCACCCTATGGCAAAAATTGCCAATGTTCCAGCATAGCCATAATCAGATGCGCTATGAGCCAAGACAGCCCCGTTTCTTAAAAATATTCTCAAGCTTTGCCCCGCGCGCACCGTCACCCCACCTCAAAACCGGCCAAAACCTCACATTTCAGCCGCCGCACCCTCACGCCTCCCAAAAACATTAACAATTTTTGCCATAGTTGATGCGGGGATACCTGCCCCAAGCACCGAAACCCAAAAACATCCGCAGACTGTACGATGAAGCAACCAAAACTTGGTTCTTTTCGGTCGTCAACATTATTCAAATACTCACCGATCAACCCAACTTCCAAACCGCGCGTAAGTATTGGAACAAGCTTAAAGAGCGACTCAACAAAGAGGGTAGCCAGTCGGTGACAAACTGTCACCGACTGAAGCTGGAGGCATCGGACGGGAAAAAGTATCTCACCGATGTAGCCGACGCAGAAACCTTACTACGGCTCATCCAATCGGTCCCCAACCCCAAAGCCGAACCAATAAAACTCTGGCTCGCCAAAGTCGGTTACGAGCGCATGCAAGAAATTGCCGACCCTGAGAGATCGCTCAACCGCGCCCGAGAAAACTGGCAAAAACTCGGGCGTAGCGAAAAATGGATTCAGCAGCGCACCATGGGCCAGGAAACCCGCAACAAGCTCACCGATTACTGGAAAAGGCATGAGGTGCAGGAGGGCGAAGAATTTGCCATCCTCACAAACATCATCCACCAAGAATGATCAGGGCTTAGTGTAGGTGAACACAAGAGCCTCAAATCTCTAAAAGACCAAAATTTGCGCGATCATATGAACGAGGCCGAGCTCATCTTACAACCCTAGCCGAACTCTCTACCCGCCAAGTCGCCGAGGCCATGAAAGCCAACGGGCTAAATCAGAACAAGCAGGCTAGCAAAACAAGTGGGGGCATTGCCAAAAAAGCCCGGCACAACTTAGAATCGAGCACCGGTAAGAGTGTAATCTCCAACCAGAACTACTTGCCACCAGAGCAAACGAAGCCCCACAACAAACCATAACCCCCTTAACCCAATCCCCATTTTAGCGTAAGCTTAATAGCAAGACCGCCAGGGCGCCGCAGCCCACCGGTCAGTGTGTGAGAACCGCTCCCGGCGCACCGCCGTGCGGGCAAGAAGTGAGATCAGAGGGAGTACCGCGCCGAACCATGGGCCAATACAAAGTTCCGCAAAACGTCGAAGCTGAAGACAAAATCCTCGGACCCTTAACGTTCCGGCAGTTTGTCTATGCCCTCATGGGCGTCGGCTGGGGGCTCATTAGCTTTGCCATCTTCCACGGCATCCCGGCCATTATGGTTATCATCGGCTTCCCGCCCACCATGCTATTGCTCCTGCTGGCCTTCTACACCCGCGACGGCCAGAATTTCGAGCAGCTGCTCATCGCCATGATCGGCTACTTCGCCGCGCCTCACCGCCGGCTCTGGGTAAAAGAAGACCTGGCCGAGACCTTCCACGTGGAGCCCACCAAGCACCTCGCGGAAATAACCCAGCGCAACCCGCTGGAGGTTCGCAGTGAGCTCGAAAAGCTCGCTACCCTCATCGACTCCCGCGGTTGGAATCGCCCGCCCGACATCGAGCCAGACCCCAACCGCGTTCTGCCCGCCACCCCGCACGAAGACCGCATCGTCGCGCCGCCGCCCGCGCCGCGCCCGCCCGACGAGCCCAAAGCCGACATGCTCGACCTCAAGCGCAGCCCGCTAGCCCAAAACCTGGCGCAACTCTTGGCCGAAGCCGCCGATGACGTCCGCGAAGAGGCCATGAACCAGATGGCCGGACGCCCAATCCGCCGCCCCGCCACCGCCCCCGTCGCCGCCACAAGCATAAGCGGCGTGACAGCCGCCCCCGCCGGCGATATAATTAAGTTAGCAACGCAGAGTGATGATCTGACCGTCTCCCAAATCGCCGCCCAAGCCATCCGGCGGGCGCCAGCCGGAGAGGGCCAAGTGGTGGATGGACGTATTTAATGCCAGCTAGTAGCGCAAAAACCGGCAAGAGTACTCAAAATACTCTCATGATCTCCGAGATCAAAGACGGAGTCGTCGTTATGCGCGACGGCTCCCTGCGCGGTGTCATCCTTGGCTCAGCCATCAACTTCGACCTCATGAGCCCCCCGGAGCAAGAGGCCGTCGAATACGCCTACCAAGGGTTCGTAAACTCCCTGCACTTTCCCATCCAGATCGTCATCAAGAGCCAGCGCATCGACCTCGGCGGCTACATGGAGAAGCTCGACACCCTCCGCGGCGAACAAGCCAACGAGCTCCTGGGCGCCCTCATGGACGACTACATCGCCAACATCCACGCGCTCGTCGATGAAGTTAACATTATGGACAAGCAGTTTTATGTGGTTGTCCCGTATTTCCCGCCGCTCACCGTCCAAAAGACCTCTAACCTCATAAGCGGCATCAAAGCCGCCTTCGAGCCCATCCCGGTCATTACCGTAGCCGAAGAGGACTTCCGCAAGTACAAGCAGGAACTGTCCCAGCGCATGGCACTAGCAGCCAGCGGCATGAGCCAAATGGGCATCCGGGCCATCTCCCTGGGCACCCAGGAGCTCGTGGACCTCTACTACAGCTGGTATAACCCGGACGTCGCCCAAAACCAGAAGCTCATCGAAACCAGCCAGCTTGGCACTCCGGTGGTCACAAAAGGCGAGGGGACCGCACCGCGCGGGCCGCTCCCCGCGGCGCCAGTTTAATGGCAATTTTTGGCGGCAAGAAGCAAAAGGGGATCGACCCGGCTCAGCTCGAGCAATTCCAAAAGGCCCAGGAGGGTCGCGAAGCCGAGCTCATTTACCGTCAGGGCATCGTCACCATGCGCGACCTCATCGCGCCCCCGAGCCTGGAGGTTGACTCCGGCTACATTAAGCTTGGCAAGCGCTTCGCCAAAACCATCTACGTCTACGGCTACCCTCGCCAGGTCTTCACCGGCTGGCTCTCGCCCATCATCAACCTCGACGAAGTCATCGACACCTCACTCTTTATCTACCCCGTCGAGAGCCGCGTGGTGCTCGACAACCTGCGCAAAAAGGTGGGCCAGCTCGAGGCGTCCTACACCATCAACCAGGAAAAGGGCAAAGTCCGCGACCCCGGCCTGGAAGCCGCCATCCAAGACGCCGAGGAGCTGCGCGACAAACTCCAGGTAGGGGAGGAGCGCTTCTTCCGCTTTGGGCTCTACCTCACCATGTATGCCGATACCCTCGAACAACTCACGCAAGTTACCCGCAAGGTGGAGGGTATCTTCGGCCAATCACTCGTCTACACCAAGCCGGCCACTCTCCAGATGGAGCAAGGCTTCAACTCCACCTCGCCGCTCGCCACCGACCAACTCCAGATCAGCCGCAACATGAACACCGGGGCGCTTAGCACCAGCTTCCC
>CAZGZY010000026.1:0-10697 GCA_964530365.1 uncultured Candidatus Saccharimonadales bacterium | reverse complement strand
TTCCAATTAAATAAAACCCGCCGTCCAATCGTTTCCCGCCCCCCCGCCCTGCGCTTGCTGGGTTTTTAAAACGCTGCGTGTTGGGGGGGCCCCCTTCCCCGCGGGGGGGGGGGGGGGGCCCCCGACCCTAGTCCTCGAGCTAGCACTCGAGGTCTGAGGCCGGACTCACCTATTCCGTGCCTGGGGTTATTCCACTACCCGGATCACGAGCTTGTTGGTGCCGCCAATGACGCCGGGCTGGGCGCCGGAGGCTACCACGAGGGCGTCGCCTTTGGCTACGTTGCCGGCGGATTTGAGCAGCGAGATGACGTGGTCGGTAGCGTCGGCCATTTTGGGCACGTAAAACGATTTGCCACCCCAGACGATGGCCATTTGGTAATAAACCCGTTCGTCGTCGGTCACCATGATGATCGGCACATCGGGGCGCTGGGAGGCGATGTTGAGGGCGGTTTGGCCGGAGGTGGTTTCGGCCACAATGACTTTGGCCGGCAGTTGGCTGGCGAGCACCACCGCGGCCGCCGAGATGGCGTTTTGGCGCTCCTGGGGGCCAAATTCGATCAAAGAGCGGGTCTCGGTACGGGTGAGCTGCTCGGCCTCGGTATAGAGAATGATGCGCTTCATCATCTTGACGGTCTCCACCGGGAACAGGCCCATGGCGGTCTCGCCGGAGAGCATAACGGCATCGGAGCCCTCAAGCACGGCCGTGGCCACGTCGGAGACTTCGGCGCGGGTCGGCTGCTGGGATTGGATCATCGATTCGAGCATTTGGGTGGCCACGATGACGGGTTTGCGGTACTTTTTGCATAGCTCGATGAGGCGGCGCTGGGTGGCGGGAACGGCCTCGGGCTTGGTTTCGATGGCCAGGTCGCCGCGCGCCACCATGATGACGTCGGTGGCCACCACAATGTCTTCGAGGTTGTCGACGGCGGCCGCGGTTTCGATTTTGGCGACAATTTTGGCGCCCGACTTGAGCCGCTCCAGGCGGTGGCGCAAGTGCACGATATCGCTGGCGGTCTGTACGAACGAGTAGCCGATGTAGTCGACGCCGATGCTGACGGCAAATTCCAGGTCGGCAATGTCTTTGGGGGTGAGGATTTCGCCTTCGAGGTCGGTATCCGGCAGGTTCATGCCCTGGTTTGAGTAAACCAGCCCGGGCGTGAGCACTTTGCCGACAACCATGCCGTGTTCGACTTTCTCCACCTCAATCTGGACATGGCCGTCGCGCAGGAAGACGCGCTCGCCTTTTTTGAGGTATTTCGACACGTCATACTGGACAGGGATGATGCCGGTAATGTCGTAGACCGCGCCATATTGGAACCGCACAACGGCGCCGCGGACAAACGGCAGACCGTCGGACGGCAGGGTGCCAACCCGGATCTTAGGCCCCTGAATGTCGCCCAGAAGCGCAACTGGTTTGTGGTGGCGTTTCGACAAACCGCGGGAGTACTCCGCAACGGCGCCATATTCTTCATGGGTGCCATGCGAAAAATTGAGGCGGAACATGTTAACTCCGGCGAACATGAGCTCTTCGAGAATCCGCGGCTCGTACGAGGCAGGTCCGATAGTGGCAACAATTTTGGTTCGTTTGAAAGACGCAGCGAGCATTCGTTTCCCTTTGGTTCTGCCCCTAACAATACCCCCTTTCGAGAGATTATGCTCGGGGCATCTATCGGTTTATAACGGTTACGCTCGTATTGCTACTGGAGCCGTCAACCCCGCTGGTGGTCGTTTGGCTCGAGAAATTGCTGACGGAAACACTGGTGCTGCTCGTTGACCGACCGGTAGTTGTGGTGGTGCAGGAGACGTGCACGCTGGAGCTGGAGCCGGTATTTGAGATGTGGACGTTATCCGGGCAGGGGCTGGCAGCGGGCGTAAGAGCGCTGGTGGGCGACGGCGTGGCAATGGGGCCGGGCGTTGGACCAGCGGTGGTAACGCTCACAATGGCGGCCCCACTCGTGAGGTCAACCACCACGGTGCCGCTCCAGATGTCGGCGGCCACTTTTAGGTCGTCGGCGCGCGGGCTGGCCGGCCCGGCGGCTGGTCTCGGGCTGGTATCGCCATTGAGGGCCCACCCGGCGAACACCATTAGAACAAAAAGGACTATTCCAATACGAACTTTGTACATAATAAGCATCTCACCTATGCAGCTTTCATCCTACATCCTAGACGCCCGCGCTGCTAAACCTCAAGTGCGAAGTTCCAAACTTTTGGGGAGGTACCTAGAAGTTGCTTACGCTTACGCCGACGGTGGTGGCGCTGCTATTTGACGCGCCCCCGCTGGAGCCACCCGACGCGCTACCCGAAGCGGATGATTGGCCGCTAAGGGTAGTGATAATGACCGTGTTGGAGTTGGTGGTGCTGATGCTATTGCTGCTCGTACAGGTCACGGTATTGACCGAGCCTGGGCCGGTGTTGGAAATGGTAATGGTCCCCGGACACGGCGATGTCGTGGGCGACGGGCTGGGTGTGGGAGTGGGGCCGGCGGTGGCCGCCGCGAAGCTATTGCTGGTGAGCGGCACCTTGGCCACGACGGCCGCGTAGGCCGACCCAACGATCAGCGACACCACGCTCACCACCACCAACCCCACGACCCGCCGCATGCCGTCGAGGTTGCGGCGCGGCCGCGCCGGCTGCGGTGCTGCGAGCTCCGCGACGGGCGCTGGCGGGGGTGCAATGTGTGCAACCGCCGGGGCGGCGGTCTCCTCCCCCATCGGCTGACGCAACGCCCGCCGCAGCCGGCGAACCTCGGCCCAAATCACCAGCAGCCCCGGGATCACCACCAGCGCGGCTAGCCCGAAGGGGTTGTGCAGGTAGTTGATGTATTTGCCCGCGGCCGGCACGATCAGCGCCTCGCGCCCCACAACGAACCCTCCGGGGAACGCGGGGTCGGCCGCCGGGTTGGCGTCGCCCTTGGTAGTGACCATTCTGATGCCCTTCACCTTGGTTACGCTAAGAACCCGGTGCGTGATTGTCTCGGTGAAGTTGCGCGGATTTTGATAGGTAATGATGTCGCCCGGCTTCAGGCTGCTAAGCGGGACCCGATGAATAAGGACGAGGGCGCCCGGCTGAATAATTGGACGCATGCTGCCGGTGAGCACATTGAGCGCTTTCCACCCGCCAATGGGGGTCAGAAACATCACGATGAGCACCGCGCACCCAGCGTAGACGCCAAACCCAAGCCATTTCAGCGCTATTCCAACTAGTTTCATACCAGGCAACCCTCTGGTTAGTTTCTTAATTGTCTTTAATGAGGCGTTTTGCGGGCCCTTAGATGCCGTCGTCGCCAGTGAAGTCGAGGTCGAAAGTGTTCGACAGCGGGTTGAGGCTACCGGTGATCGCGCCCGAGTCGAGCGTCATCCAGACGTCGAACTTGGTCGAAGCCCCACCGACGGCAGGGGCGTTAGTGGGGTCTAAGTTGGCGGGGGTCCCGGCGCAGAGTGTGTCGAGTGTCGGCGTGTCGACTACTGTGCCGCCGTCCTTCTCAATATTTACGTGCACCTTTGACTTGTCCAGCCCGGCAAACGACCCGCAGTTACCGGCTACCACTGAAAGGGTCAAGGCCGATGTACCACCGGTGATGTCTTCCAAGAAGAAGTTTTGTTTGGCCGAACCAGTACCGCCAATGGCGGTGTTGCCAAAACTAAACCCGGTCGCGGTGTCGCCAAATGCTCCACCATTTGATATTTGGAGACCTTGGCTGGCAGCAAACGAATTCCCGGTCAGCGAAACGGACCCCACCGAAGCGGCAAACGTCGCCCCAACAATTAACGCCCCGGTGCTGCCGATGACGGCGACCGCCCGGGCGATTGCTAATTTACGTATATTCATATGGACCTCACCTCTTAATTGTCACACTATCCTACGATGGCCGGCCGGAGCGAGCCTTGTGCGAAACGCCAATTTTGGGAGGATTTAAAAACTATTTGTCTGTTTGGTCTTTGTTTGGTATTCTACCCTGGTGAGCGCTGATAAACTGGTATCAATAGAGGATAGACATGGCTCTAACGGCTCAGGATATGACGAATATAAAAGAATTGCTGGAGGATGTGTTCGAGCAGCGAGTTGAGCCGCGGTTCGAGCAAGTCAATGCGCGATTTGACCGCATGCAGCTGCAGATGGATGCGTTGCGCCTGAATCTTGATGCAGTGGCTGCCGATGTTCATGTCTTGCGGGAGGATGTTTCGGGGATGAAAGGCCTCGTAAAGGATCATAGCTTCGAGCTAGCCCGGCTTAAACATCGGCCGGCGTAGCGCTTGAGATAGTGCGACGATTATGTTAGGCTAGAGCGGTTCTCTCACCTTTGAGGTCCCATCCTTTGGGGGGCCTGCTTCGCTCGAAGCGTCCGTTTCGAGCGAGCATAAACGTCCCTTTCTCACTCATGGTCCCATCGTCTAGCGGTTAGGACAGCGGATTTTCATTCCGCCAACCGGGGTTCGACTCCCCGTGGGACTACCAAGAATCATTTATTAATAATTTTGTTGACTCTTAATACAAGTTTTATTATCATGGTTCTATGACGACTATAAGTATTTCACTCAATGATCGTACTAAGCAGCAACTGGACCTGATCGCCGAGAAAACCAATCGCTCCCGGAGCGATGTGGTACGGGATATGGTGGCTTGGTACGAGTTAAAAGCTACGGTTGATGCCATGCAACAACAGGCTACTCCGCTACTGCGCCGGCTTGGTCTTGAGACGGACGAGCAGATCGCTGCATATGCCGATAAAGACTAAGGTCGTTGCCGATAGTAATGTATTTATTGCGGCAGCTCTCAGTCGGAGCTACTGCCACGACTGGCTGTTTGGAGCCAGCGAGCCACAAGCAACGTATGAGCTTTATGTTTCCGAGGAGATTTTGACCGAGGTGAACAGAAAGTTAACGACTAAATTTCACCTTGGCCGGGGAGATGTAGTGCGGTATCTAACCGATCTGGACGCGGTATTGACCAAGGTTCGGCCAAGTACTGAGATCCATGCCGTGCGCGACGCAAGCGACAATATGATTTTGGAATGCGCGGTGGAAGCGAAGGCTGAGCTTATTATTTCGTTTGATAAGGATTTGCTCACGCTCAAATCTTACGAGGGGATACAAATTGCTCATCCGAGCATGGTGAAGTATTGGTTTCCTAAATCGGAATGATTTAGGCTAGCTTTTCTTGATCGATTACCCATTCTTGTAGCCGTTCATTCATTTTGATTAAGCTGGGCCATACGGTGTTCCACATCTGGGCCGCCTGGTCTACCAAAGTTGACTCAGAAGGCGCTTCGGCGTCTTTTTGTATGCCCGCCTGAAATGGTGTGCGATTCTATAATTGAGTTGTTCGGATTTCATTTTCTCGATAGGAAATTCGTCCATCAACGCTCCACCGCCATCATAATTACATCTGGTTTATCGCTACTACCCCTTGTCCAACGGACGCTCAAGCGTATAAAGCACGCAAGATACGCCATCTTCGGGCCAAATAAACTCATGAACAAAATGAAATCCCAACCGCTCCATGACGGCGCGGGAGGCGGTGTTGCGGGTTTCGGTGTACGCGGCTACCTCATCGACACCTAATTCGTCGAAGGCAAAGGCAAGGCCAGCGCGGCCGATTTCGGTGGCGTAGCCGTGGCCATGATGCTGGCCGAGCAGAGCCCAGCCGATCTCGAGGCGATCTTGGCCGTCGACGTACTTGCGGGACAGACCGCCACGGCCGATGAGTTCGCCGGTTTGCCGGTTGTAGGCCATCCACTTATGGACACCGCCGGTCTCCCAGACGCGACCAATACTCGCCGCTTCCCGCGCGGCCTTCTCAGGCGTCCATTCGCCGTACCATTGGGCCACGGTGGGATCTTGGAATAGCCGCAGTAGGTCGGCCGCGTGCTTTGGGCCGATAGGCTCAAGCCGTAACCGATCGGTATAACGGGTGTTTGTGCGAGGAGTCATTATCTGTGGATTATAGCTTAAGATACCACCGCCTGACGATCTCAGCGGCGACTTCGTTCTAACTTGAGGGCTTTAGCGTGATTGGCCTAGTGCCAAGACGCTTGTGGTAATATGGCTGTGAATAAAGGGCCCGATTATGAAGATAGTATCTCAAGACGCTAACATTTTGGTGGCAGCCGACAATCAGTATGCCACGCTCGCGACCGGGATGGTGCTGGGCGTGGTTGGGTTAGGGGTGCTGGGGGCGGGTATTGCCGGTGGCCAAGCGGTCCTGAAGGTTATTGGCGGCGTGCTGGTGGCGATTGGAGGCCTGATGATAGTAACGCTAAAGCAGCGGACGCTCACCGTCGATAAGGGAACCGGCCTCGTAACGTTTGACTTGAAATCATTCTTTAATAGAGCGGCTCACCAATACCCCATCGGCGACGTAGTGAAAGTGGAGTTCACGACCTCGATTCAAACCACCAGCACTCCAACCACCGGGCAATCCCAGCCGGGCATTAGCTTTGGGACGGGCGGAATTGGAATGAGGGGCGGAAATACCCAGACTACGCAGCAAACGCAGGTCCACCTCATGCTCAAAGACGGCACGGTTATCGACCTGGCGGACGGGCAGCGGTCGATGTCGAGCATGAGCGTGTTTAGCAAGGTCCCAAACTTGGAAGTTGCCCAACAGATTGCCGCGTTTATTGGTGTGCCGTTTGAGCAGCAAGGCGCGGCCACGCTCGACCAGATGGCCTCGCAGGTGCGTAACGCGGTGATGGGCCAGACTGAGCCCCCGTCGGTGGTGCCGGCCCAGACACCCGAGCCTCCAGCGGACGCGGCCGGGCCGGAAGCCGAGGCGGCCGGAGTGGGGGCCGAGGCGCCTGCACCCAGCGATACCCCGGCCCCTTAGGCCGCAGGCTCCGGAGTTAGCGGCGCGGTGAACTGACTGTTGTAGAGCGAGGCGTAGAAACCGCCCTGGCTGAGCAGCTGGGCGTGCGTCCCCTGCTCCACGATGTTACCCTCGTTCATGACGAGGATGAGGTCGGCGCCGCGGATGGTGGAGAGGCGGTGGGCGATGACGAAACTGGTGCGGCCGTGCATGAGGCGCTCCATGGCCTTTTGGATGAGCGATTCGGTACGGGTATCCACAGAGCTGGTGGCTTCATCCAGGATGAGCATGGGGGTATCGGCTAGCATGGCGCGGGCAATGGTGAGCAGCTGCTTCTCGCCCTGGGAGATGTTGTCGGCCTCTTCGTTGAGTTTCATTTGATAGCCACCAGGGAGCGCGCGGATGAAATGGTCGGCGTGGGCAGCCTTGGCGGCGGCGACCACCTGCTGGTGAGTAGCGCTGGGGACGCCGTAGGCAATGTTTTGCTCGATGGTGCCGGAAAACAGCCAGGTGTCTTGGAGCACCATGCCGAAGAGACGGCGCAGGTCGGCGCGGCGCAGGTCGCGGATGTCCGTGCCGTCGAGGCGGATGGCGCCCTGGTCCACGTCGTAGAAGCGCATGAGCAGGTTGACGATGGTGGTTTTGCCCGCGCCGGTGGGCCCAACGATGGCGATGCGCTGGCCGGGTTTGACACTGGCGGTGAAGTCTTTGATGATGGTTTTCTCGGGGGTGTAGCCGAACACGACATCCGCGAATTCCACCGAGCCCTTGAAGCTACCCAGCGCGGCCGGGCGGGCGGCTTCGGCGACCTCGTCGGGCTCGCCGAGGAACTGGAACACGCGCTCGGCGGCAGCGGCGGTTGACTGCATAACGTTGGCGATGTTGGCGGTCTGGGAGATGGGCTGAGTAAACGAGCTCATGTATTGGATGAACGCTTGGATGTCGCCAATGTTGACCTGGCCGTTGATGGCCAGCCAGCCGCCGAGCACCGCCACGGCCACGTAGCCGAGGTTGCCGACGAACATCATGATGGGCATCATGAGGCCGGACAAGAACTGGGCCCGCCAGGCATTGCCGTAAAGTTGCTTGTTGATGGCGCGGAAGGTGGCGACCGACCGCGCTTCGCCGTTGAACGCCTTCATGATGGTGTGGCCGGAGAACATTTCCTCCACATGCCCGTTGATCTTGCCGAGCGAGACTTGTTGCTGCACAAAGTAGCCTTGCGATTTGCCAACGATAAGCTGGATGAGGCCTAGGCTCAGGGGCAAAATGAGCAGTGCGGCTATGGTCATTTGCCAGCTAATGGTGAGCATCATGATGAGGATGCCGATGATGGTGGTGACCGACGTGACGATTTGGCTGAGGCTTTGGTTGAGGGTTTGGCTAACCGTGTCGACATCGTTGGTGACACGGCTGAGGATTTCGCCGTGAGTGCGGGTGTCGAAGTAGCGTAACGGGAGGCGATTGATTTTGAGCGAGATATCGCGGCGGAGATTGAAGGTGACCTTTTGCGAGACGCCGGACATGACCCAACCCTGGATGTAGCTGAGGGCGGCCGAGAGCAGATAGAGGCCAACGAGAAACAGCGCGAGCCGGCCGACGCCGGAGAAGTCGATGACGGGGCGGCTGGACAGGTCGAGGGCCTTAATGGCCCCGAGGTTGGCGGCGGGGATCTTGGCGGTGACGCTCGGCGGCAATTTGGCGAGCAGCTGGGCGCCGGTGGTGCCGGCCGGGAGGCGGGTTCCGGGAGGGAGCGTAGCCGTGATCTGGTCGTAAACCTTCTGGTTGACGTAACCGGTGACGATCTTGTTGGTGGCGTCGCCGAGGATTTTGGGGCTGAGGACGGCGAAGACGGTGCTAGCGATGGCAAAGACGACGACGGCGCTAATGGAGACCCAAAACGGCTTCAGGTACTTGGCGAGGGCGGCCATGGTGCCCTTGAAGTCTTTGGGCTTCTCGGCCGGTCCGCCCATCATGGGGCCGCGGCCCATAAAGCCCCCCGCGGGCGGTTTGGGCGCGGTATGGGCGGCGGCGGAGTTGGGGCGGTGCTCGCTCATGAGGCGCCCTCCGCGGCCATCGCGGGCACGGGGCTGGACGCCGCAGGCTCGGCTAGCTCACTCTCTGAGAGCTGGCTTGAGGCGATCTCGCGGTAAACTGCGCTGGAGCGAAGCAGCTCGCGGTGCGTGCCCTGGCCCACAACTCTGCCGCCGTCGAGCACCACAATCTTCTCGGCCTGCATGATGGTGCTGATGCGCTGAGCAACGATGAGCACGGTCTTGCCCCGGGTTTCGGCGCGCAGAGCGGCTCGTAGGTTGGCGTCGGTCTGGAAATCGAGCGCCGAAAAGCTGTCGTCGAAGATGTAGATTTCGGGTTTTTTGACGAGGGCCCGAGCGATGGCCAGGCGTTGTTTTTGGCCGCCGGAGACGTTGGCGCCGCCCTGGGCAATGGGGCTGCTCAGCCCGTTTTCGAGACCCGCCACAAACTCCGCGGCCTGGGCAACCTTTAGCGCGTGGTTGACCTCCGCGAGGGCGGCTTTGGGGTCGCCGTACTTCACGTTATCTTCGACAGTGCCGGAGAAGAGCATGGCTTTTTGCGATACATAGCCGATTTTGGCCCGCAGGTCGGTTTGGGCCAGGTCGCGGATATTGGCGCCGTCGACTAGGATTTCGCCCTCCGTTACGTCATAAAACCGCGGGATGAGGTTTACGAGGGTAGATTTGCCAGAGCCGGTGCTGCCAACAAACGCGGTGGTCTGGCCCGGCACGGCCGTAAACGAGACGCGTTCGAGAGCCGGCTCTTCGGCGCCGGCGTATTTGAAGCTAACGTTTTTAAACTCGATGAGGCCGGCGCCGGCTGTAGCCTTAGCGGGGCGCTCGGGGTCCTTAATGGCCGTCTCGCTGCTCAGCACCTCGGCCACGCGCCGGGCCGAAACTGAGGCGCGGGGCACCATGATGAAGATGATGGAGATCATAAGGAAGGCGAAGATGGCTTGCATGGCGTATTGCATAAACGCCAACATGTCGCCAATTTGCAGGCTGCCGGCGGCGATTTGGTGCGCGCCGACCCACACGATGAGGATGGAGGTGGCGTTTAAAATGAGCATCATGACCGGCTGCATCACCACCATCAGGCGGTTGACGAACAGGTTTACGCTGGTGAGGTCGCGGTTGGCGGTCTTGAACTTCTGCTCTTCGGCGGCCTCTTTGTTGAAGGCGCGAATGACGCGCAAACCCGTGAGGATCTCGCGCGTGACGAGGTTGAGCCGGTCGACGAGCTGCTGGAGCCGGGTAAACCGGGGGATGGCCACCGCAAACAGCACCGCGATGATGGCAATGAGTGCGCCCACCGAGATGGCCATGATCCAAGCCATGGACGGGGCCAGCTGGTAGGCCTTGATAATGGCGCCAATGCCCATAAACGGCGCCATGAGGGCCATGCGAAGGAGCATTACCATCACCTGCTGAATCTGTTGGATGTCGTTGGTTGAGCGGGTAATGAGCGAGGCGGTGGAGAACGTATTGAACTCGAGGAGCGAGAAGCTTTCAACCTTGGTGAAGAGTTTGTCGCGCAAATTCATGGCGTAGCCGGTGGCGACTTTTGAGGCCAAGTACCCCACCCCCACCATACAGAGGCCGCCGAGCAAGGCCACCAGCAGCATAATGAGACCGTTGCGGTAGATGAGGTCACTATCTTGCTGGACAATGCCGAGGTTGACAATTTTTGCCATGTAATCGGGCAACGCTAAATTGGCCATGGTCTGGCCATAGGTGAGAGCTAGCATGAGCACAATCGACCAGGAGTAGGGGGTGAGGTATTTGAGGAGTTTATTCACTTGCGTATCTTAGTATACTAGAACCAGGTAAAACGAGGTAGGATGTGACGTTCAAGCTCCC
>CAZGZY010000025.1:0-10707 GCA_964530365.1 uncultured Candidatus Saccharimonadales bacterium | reverse complement strand
CATCCCACCCATGCCACCGGGCATACCACCGCCGGCCGCGGCGCCCTTCTCCTCGGGCAGCTCCACGATGAGCGCGCCCATCGTCATAGCCGTACCAGCAATGCTCACCGCATTGGTGATAGCCTCGCGGGTCACCTTGGCCGGGTCCACGATGCCGGTAGCCTTCAGGTCCACCAACTCGGCCGGGCTGTTCACGTTAAAGCCCTGTCCGCCCTTGGAGGCTAGCACCAACGGCAGCTTCTCGTCCGGGTTGAGGCCCGCGTTGCGCATTAGCTCACGGAACGGCTGCACCAAGGCCCGCTTGAGCACCAGGTGGCCGGCCTCCTCCGAAGAACCAATCTTGGTCGGCTCCACGGTCAGTTTCTTGCTCAGGTCCACCAGTGTCACGCCGCCGCCGGGCACAATACCCTCGGCCACGGCCGCCTTGGTAGCGTTCACGGCATCGTCAACGCGGAACTTCTTCTCCTCGATCTCGGTCTCGGTGGCGCCCCCAACCTTAATGACGGCGACTTTCCCGGCCAGAGCGCTCAAGCGCTTCTCGAGGTTCTCTTTGTCGTACTCGCTCTTGGCGTGCTCCACCTGGGCGCGGATCTCCGCCATCCGGTCAGCCACCGTCTTCGGATCGCCATAGCCTTCAATGATGGTCGTGTCGTCCTTACCGGCGATAATTTTGCGCGCCGAACCCAGCATGTCGAGCGTCGCATTCTCAAACGTAATCCCTTGCTCTTCGGAGATCACCGTGGCGCCCGTGAGGGTCGCGATGTCGCCCAGCACGGCCTTGCGGCGATCACCAAAGGCCGGAGCCTTGATCGCCAGCGTGTTAAACACGCCCTTGAGGCGGTTCAAAATGAGCGTGGTCAGTGCCTCGCCATCCACGTCCTCGGCGATAATCACGAGCTCCTTCTTGCCACCGGCAGCGACCTTCTCGAGCAAGGGCAGAATGTCTTGAATGCTCGAGATTTTCTTGTCAGTCACCAAAATGAGCGGTTTGTCATAGCTGGCTTCCATGCGGGCTGGATCAGTCACCATGTAGGCACTCACGTACCCGCGGTCAATCTTAAAGCCTTCCACGATCTCTTTGGCGAGGCCCAGAGTCTCACTCTTCTCCACCGTAACCGTGCCGTCGTTGCCCACGGCCTCGATCACGTCGGCGATCAGCTCGCCAATCTCGGCGTCACCGGCCGAAACGGTCGCCACCTGGGCAACCTTGGCTTTGTTGCCGGCGATCTTCTCGGTCATGGCCTCCACGCTGCCAAGTACCACACCCGCCGCCTGATCCAGGCCTTTTTTGAGGTCCATCGGGTTGTGACCGGCCGCGATCAGCTTGTTGGCCTCGTTCAAAATGTGGTAGGTAAGCACCGTGGCAGTCGTAGTGCCGTCACCCACCGTGTCGTTGGTCTTCGAGGCCGCCGACTTCACGAGCTCCGCGCCCACGCTGCGGCCCAGCGTTTCGTCGTTGCGGTTTTCAATCTCCACCGCCTTGGCCACCGTCACGCCGTCGTGAGTCACCGTCGGACCGCCGTAGCTCTTGCTCACGACCACATTGCGGCCTTTCGGGCCCATGGTTACACGCACAGCCTCGTACAGCTCCTTGGCGCCGGCCAAAACCCGCGCGCGGGCGTCGTTGTCGTAAAAAATCTTCTTTGCCATAATTACCCCTTTACCACTGCGAGGACGTCATCCTCTTTCATAATCAGAAGTTCTTCCGCACCTTGCTTAAACCGGTTCGGGCCATACTCGGTGTGCACAATCTTATCGCCTACCTTTACTTCCATCGGAACCCGTTCGCCGGCCTTGTTTAAGCGGCCCGGGCCCACTGCCACGACAACGGCCATCTGGGTCTTTTCCTTGGCCTGGTCGGGCAACAAAATCCCGGAAGCCGTCTTGGTTTCGGCTTCCACGGGCTTAGCCACGATTCGGTCTGCTAATGGTTGTAGCGCCATATTTTACTCCTTTGTTAAGTCATCTCATCTAACATAGATTAGCACTCATAATCACCGAGTGCTAGACAAGCGTAGCGCTATGGATTTTGGGAGTCAAGACCCTTTGGGTGTCCACGAAGCACTCTATTGCCGCTACACTTGCCCCCTGCTCACACCCCGGAACAGCATTATGCATTTCTATGCTTTATATGATATATTTTTTATATCATATACAATATAAAAACGCCCTATACCCGTTGGCAAAGTCTAAGACTCCGGTAAGAGTCAAAGCCCAAATCCACACCAGCTTCACGCTCATTAAAGGAACAAGCACCATGTCCCCCATCATCCCCTATACCCCCGGACAACAAATCGCCCGCCAGATCAAACGCAAGCGCAAAATCCTTCGCCTTAGCCAAACTGAGCTCGCTGCGCGCGCCAAAACCTCCCAACCCGTTATCGCCCGGCTCGAAGCCAACCAGGGCAACCCCACGCTCGATCTCATCCAACGCGTCGTTACGGCGCTCGACCTCAAGCTCATCCTAAGCTTCGAGCCTCAACCGCCCCGCGAACCCGAGCCCGAGTGGCTCAGCCAGCCATAACCGCCTGCTCCATCGTCCGGAAAATCCCATTTGGCTCAGCCAGCGCCAGCGCCACAATCTCATCCGCCCGCTTTTGCGTGCCGGCAATACCATAAATCCGCAACTGCGGGGCGTTGCCTGAAGGCCGCAGGTGGGCAATGTCGCCATTCTCAAAGTAAATCCGCACTCCATCTAGTGTGTTCACGGACCGAACCGCCCCAAACCCATCCTTGGCCGTAAAAAACGGCCCCAGTTTATCGGCCTGCTCCACGATCTTCTTCGACACCGCTACCTGAAAGTCGTTAATGAGCCCGGCCTGCGTGTAGCGCTGGGGCAAAGCGGCAAACAGCTCGCTCACGCTCTTGCCCGCCTTCAGCGCCGCCACCATTGCCACCACAATCGGCAAAAACGCGTCACGGGTCGGCAGGGCGCCCAGGCTCGTGCCGTTCACCTCAAACGCCGCGCCGGTCATAAACCCACCGTTCACCTCCCAGCCGGTTAGCCGAACCTTGCCGTCAGCCGCCCCGGCTTTCATCGCGCTCACGACGTACGGCGAGCCGATCCGGGTATGCTCCACCGCGATCCCCCGGCTGCGCAAATGCGCGTCCGCCGCGTCGCTCGCGCTCACCGGGTAGGCCGCGAAATCCGCACCCAGCCATTCCGCCACCACCACGCCCAGCATGTCGCCGCGGTGAAATTCGCCACGTTCATCAATCACGAACGGCCGGTCGCTGTCCCCATCTGTCGACACAATCGCAAACGCGTCCGGGTGGTCCCCCGCCAGCTGCCGAAAGTACGCCTGGTCGGCCGCCTTCACGTTCTCGCTATCAATCGGGATAAACACTTCGGAGCGCCCCACGGGTACCACTTCGGCCCCCAACCTCCCGAGTAGCTCCACGAGCAAGTCCCGGCCCACCGCGGAATGCTGATAGAACACAATCTTCTTGCCCGCCAGCGTCTGCCCGTCAAACACATCCGTAAACCGTTTCTCGTACAGCTCCCGCGCCGCTCGCGTCTCCACCGGCAGTGCCACTTCCTCGCGCAGGCTGCCGCGCTCGTCAAATTGCGCGCCCTCAGCCGTCCTCGCGTACACTTCGGCCCGCACCTCAGCCACCGCCGCCTTTACGCCGCCCTCATCGTCTTTGAGCAGCTCGTCGTGCGGCTTAATGAACTTAATACCGTTACGGTCGGCCGGGATGTGGCTTCCGGTCACCATAATGCTCGGGCATCCGTGCGTAAACCCATACAGCGACACCGCCGGCGTTGGTATGAGCCCGCAGTACTCCACCTCGTACCCGCCGTCGCGCACCGCCTGCACCACCGCCCGCGTAATCCGCGGGGTGCTGTCGCGCAAGTCCCCCGCCACATACACCATTTCACCGGCGGGCAACCCCTGGGTCTGAGCCAAAAACCGCAAAAACCCCGCCGTATTGATGTAACACTCCAAGTCCGTCATATCTGTCACCAACGCGCGCAGACCCGAGGTCCCAAACGTTAGCTCCACCGGCTCATATGCCAGAGTTTCGCGCAAGTTAGGCATGAGCTTTATCCTCAATAACCGCCACAACCTTGGTTTTCATTTCGGCTAACGTGGCCTCATCCCCAGCCTCAATATTTAGCCGCACCAATGGCTCCGTATTGCTGGCTCGAATATTAAACCACCATTTGGGGTAGGTCACCGTAAGACCATCGAGCTCGTCCTGCTCGCCATCCGCAAACGCCTCCCTCAACTTAGCTAGCACCGCTGGCGCGTCGCTCACCCGGAAGTTTGTCTCATCGAGCGTAGCGTACTTTTGGTATGGCTTTACCAGCTCACTCAGTTTCTGGCCAGAACGAGCCAAAATGCTCACCATCGCCATTACCGCAATCAGTCCGGAGTCGCTGTAATAATTGTCCCGGAAATAGTAATGCCCAGACAATTCGACGCCCAATACTGCCTCAGTTTGCCGCATCGTCGCCTTAATCACGTCCCCACCTACCTTGGAGCGCACCGGCTTACCGCCGGCTGCCTCAATCGTATCGCGCACAATATGACTCGTCCGAGCATCATATACAACAGTCGCCCCAGGGTTATCCTGCAAGAACTGTTTAGCCAAAATGGCGCCCATCACCGGCTCCGTCACCGGCGTTCCCAGCTCGTCTATAATGCCGCCACGGTCACCATCACCATCGAACGCTAGACCAAAGTCTAGGCCGTTTTCCTTAATGCGCCTGCACAACTCAACCAGCGTCTCGTACAAATGCGGGTTGGCTACATGGTTCGGAAACGTCCCGTCCAACTCAAAATAAAGCTCATCAACCTCAAATGGCAGCTTTTTCTCCAAAGCTGGAAAAATCGCACCTGCCATGCCATTGCCGGCGTCCACCACTATCCGTGATGGTTTGAGGCTATCCATGTCCACAAACCTCAAGACCTGCTCCACAAATTCATCGGTAATTGAACGCTGCGTCACCGAACCGGTCTTGCCTGGCTGCTTGAAATCATCCTCTACCAGCCGCCGCTTAATATCCAGCAGGCCATTTTCGGCGCCCATCGGTGTCGCGCCCCGGCCCACCATCTTAATGCCATTGTATTTGCCAGGATTGTGGCTCGCCGTCACCATCAACCCGCCTGCAGCCTCTTCAAACCGCCCAGCCGCGAAGTACACCATGTCGGTGGTCACGAGCCCAACATCCCAAACGTCCCGACCCTGCTGCGTCAATCCGTCGATCACCGCCGCCTGGAGTGCCGCCGAGTCCACCCGCATGTCACGACCTACAATTACCGGCCCCTCATGCGGTAAATAGTCGGCTACCGCGCGCCCCACAGCCCGGGCGATGTCGTTTGTCAGTTCCTCACCGGAGATCCCGCGAATGTCATATGCTTTGAATATAGATTCAGTAAATTTCATGCCCACATTGTATCTCAAGCCCGCCCTACCATGCTAACGTAAGGAATATGTATAACCATAACCTCTTGATGTGCCGGCCGGATTTCTACCGGATTGCCTATCGGCTCAACCCCTACATGGACCCCAATGGCCCCCAACCCGACGCCCGGTTGGTGAAGGCCGAATACAAGGCGATTGTGGCCGCCCACGTCGCTGCCGGCCGGACTGTGCGCTTCCTCGACCCCGACCCCGACCAGCCGGACATGACCTTCACGGCCAACGCGGCGCTCATCCGCGGCAAGAAAGCCGTGCTCGGCAACCTTCCACCCGAGCGCGCCGGCGAGGTCGCCCACGCCCGCCGCTGGCTCGAGACCAACGGTTTTGAGGTCGCCGACTGCCCGTTCCTGTTCTCCGGCCAAGGCGACGCACTGCCCACCGGCACCGGCGCCGTGCTCAAAGGCCGCGGTTGGCGCAGCGACCCCCGCTCCGACGGCTTCATCGCCGACGCTCTCGGCTACGAGATTATTCCCGTCCAAACCATCGGCCCCGAATGGTACGACTGCGACCTGGTATTCGGGGTAATTGCGCCCGGCCTCATCGCCGTTTGCTGGGAGGCCCTCGATGCCCAAAGCCAACAGCTCCTCCGCGACCGCGCCGACCTCGAGTTCATCGACGTTAGCCTCACCGACGCTCAAAACTTCGCCTGCAATCTGGTCTCGGACGGCGAAACCGTCGTCATGGCCGACGGCGCGCCCGAGCTAGCGGCCGAGCTCGCCCGCCGCGGTTTCAGCGTGGTCGCCTGCCCCACGACCCAGCTCAAACTCGGCGGCGGCGGCATCCGTTGCACCGCACTGGCGCTCGACGTTCGCTAGGAAGTCGGCGCGCTTCAACCGGCCCGAGAGCAGGCCCGAGCACAACCCCGCCCGCAGACTCCACCTACCCTTTCCCCAACCGCTCCCGCAAAACCGTCCGCGCCGTCGCCATCTCGTCCCACGGCCGCTCGCCATCCGGCCCCTCAATCGACTTCTCGTGCCCCTTACCCAAAAGCATTACCATATCGCCCGCCTTCGCCTGGCCGATCGCGAAGGCAATAGCCTCCGCCCGGTCATGCACCAAAAACAAGTTCTTATCTCGCACTTTGCCGGCACCGGCCGCGCCCTCGGCTATCTGATTCATAATCTTCAAGCCGTCCACGGTCCGGTCGTCCTCTTCCGTCACCACCACGATGTCCGCCCATTTGCCGGCCGACGCGCCCTGCTTACCCCGCTTGCCCTCGTCGCGCAGTCCGGCCGAGCCAAACACCACAATCAAGCGCCCCTTCACCATCTGCTTCATCGAGCTCAATAACTTTTCGAACGAATCCGGCGTGTGCGCAAAGTCCACGATCACACCAAAATCCTGGCCCTCGTCCACCGGGGTCATCCGGCCCTTCACGCTCTTTAGCGCCGCGATGCCGTGCTCAATCTGCGCCGGTTTTAGCCCCAGAGCCAGCCCCACACCCACCGCCGCCATCGAGTTGTAAACGTTAAACAGCCCCGGCAAGTTCGTTTTGATATGCAGCTTCTCGCCCTCGCTCGTCAGGTCATACTCGTTGCCGGTTGAGCTGCTGTGAATGTTCTGCGCCTTCAGGTCCGACTGCGCCTGGCGCACCCCGTAACGGGTGATCTTGGGCATCGCGGCCGCAAAATACGGCGCGCTCGGGTCATCCGCGTTTACCACCCCCAAACGTAGCCCTCGCGTGTTCGCCGCCGCCAGCCGGAACAACTTCACCTTGGCCTCGCGATACCGCTCAAACGTCCGGTGATAATCCAGGTGCTCATGCGTCAAGTTTGTCATCACGGCCACGCTGTATGGGATGCCCCACACGCGGTTTTGCGCCAGCGCGTGCGATGTGGTCTCCAGCACTAACCACTCGATCCCCTCTCCCCGCAAACGCTTAATGCGCTCCAGCATCGGTCGGGTCTGCATCGTCGTCATGTGCACCTTGTTGTCGTGCCAGTCGCCGGGCACGCCGTAGCCAATCGTCGTCATCAGCCCCGTCTTCACACCGGCGTCATTGAGCATCTCGTAGATCATCGTCGCGGTCGTGGTTTTACCATCCGTCCCCGTTACCCCAATCACCTTCATCCCCCGCGCCGGGAAGCCGGTCACCACGTTCCATAAGATTGCCTCAGCCAAATGCCCGTATGGCTCAATGTTGCGGAACAAGTCCCGCGGAATTAGTGCTTTAACTATCTTTCGAAACATTAGCATCCCCAAATTATCTTTCGAGTATACACGCCTCTAGTACAAAAATCGCTCTGGCCGACGATGTGCCAGCCGCGCCGCCACCCGTTCACCCGCCTTGCGCCACAATTTGTACTTGCCCGGCGTTAGCGGCAGGTCCCAGCAGCCAATGAATTCCGTAATCTCGGGGTTAAATTTCGCCTTAAACGAATACAGCCCGTCGCGCGAGTCCCCCGTCCCCACCTCGTTGCGGTTTGGCACGCCCACCAGATCGTAACTCTTGGTTCCCCGAGCCATTAGGACTCGCATGGCCTCCCATTGCAACAGGTACGAGGCATTAAGCTCGCGCTTCACATCAAATGACCCGCCGTCCTTGTACCACGCCCGCCGGCCCACAAAAGTTAGGAAAATCCCCGCCAGCACCTCTCCTTCATGCCACGCGAACAGCAACTGCGCTTGGCCGGCCTGGGTCTGCGCTCGCCAATAATCCTTAAAGTACTCCGCTGGCCGCAGTCCGTAATGCGCCCGCGCCTCCGTCGCTTTCATGAGCTCAAACATCGTCGCCAAGTTCGCCTCACTTGGCTCCACCGGCCCCACCGTCACCCCGCCGGCCTCGGCTTTGCGGATATTGCGCCGCGCGCTCTGGTTAAAGCTCGCCAGCAGCGCCTCTTCCCCCATACTCAAATCCATGAAAATCGTCGACTTTGACCCTGGGTCACGATTGGCGCGCACCAGTCCCAGGCTCGTGAGGAGTGTTGTGTTTTTCACATCATCGGCCAAAACTTCGCTCTCGAACCGGGCAAACACGCCCCCCAGCCCAACCGCCCTCGTCTGCCGCACCACCTCGGCGTAGTCCGCCGGCGCTGTTACCCCCGGCCCCTTCGGGCAGTACCACAGCTCCCCCTGCAGAGCCGCCCGCCGCACCAGCCATTGCGCCGCTACCTGCCGCCCGCCGGGGAGCTCATACACGTACCGCCGCGGCTCCCAGCCCCAGCGGCCCTTAAAGTCGCCCCACGCCTTGGTCTGCAAATTCTGCCCGCCATCCGGATTGGCCGCAATCAGCTCGTCCCAGCGGGCCATTTCATCATCAGTTGCCGGTCGCATTGCCATAATTACCCCTATTGTACCGCAAGCCCTGATATCTCGCCCACTTTTCAACCGTCATCATAGTTTAACGAACTTGACAAATCTCTCTAAAATTTCCACAATAGCGCATGCCAAACCCCCGCGGGCCAACTGGACAGTTGGCTCCCGATTGAGGAGCACACTTGATAACCCGAATGAGAGTGCTCGGGCACCTGATGGCCCTTCTCGCACTGGCAGCCTGCACAAGTAACCCAACCAACGCTGCATCGAAGGATCCGTACAGCCCGGGGACAAAGGCTCAATGCGCGCAAGGCGCCGACGTCTGGTGCGCATTGCCCACAACGCGCCTCCACACCGCAAACTTCGTCATCCGGCTGACGAACAGCAGCCAATGGCTACAAAAGGGTGTCAAGCCAGACGGCTCCGTGGCCGGCCACAAGCTGCTATGGGCAGGGTCGCACAGCGCAGTCGGGATCAATGAGACGGTCCCCCTGCCAGATGAGGCCATCTCCACCGACCTGCAGAAGTATCTGCCGGTGCCCATCAATATCCGTCCTGCAGCCGGGCTGGCCTCGCCGCGGGCCGGGCTGGAGGTCGGGGGGATCGCCTTCAACCCCGCCAGATCTAGCACAATGTTGTGCCTAGGGGTCGGCATCCGGAGCAAGACCACGGGAAACCAAGGCCGAGGCGCAATGCTGATCATCGTCGTCTGCGATGACACATCGTCGAGCCAGCTGAAGCTGGTGGCTGGCGAGATCATCAAAGCAACGAGCCTCAAACCGACCAATTAGCGCCGCCGCGCCCCACGGCCGCGCTCCAGGTTGATCCTGCCCGCGGCCCTCGCTTGCTCAGCAGTGCAATCGAGCTTTATTACCCGCAAAAAATGTAGTATAAACACAACGTTCGAAAAACCCTGTCCTAGGAAGGATAAGCATGAGACGAAAAACAGCCGAAACGCTGGGCCTCATCGTCCTGATATGCCTCATTGGCTGGGGCTTTTACATCCTTATTGTTACCCTCCACAAAGGCTCGCCTCCCTCGCCAATCAGCAGCCCCCGGGCGCTGTCAGCCAGCGAGTTGCCCGGCATCCAGGCAGCAATCGAGGCCGACCGGGTGATGATCCTGCTGGAAAAGCAGGGCTACCACCCGCTCTTCGAACAAACCCCGACCGGGCCCGACGCCAAAGGTGTGATGCTCACGCTGGGGCATTGCGCCAAGCCGAGCAACATCAACGCGTCTAACCCGTGTGGTAGTGGCACCATCAAGGATGAGTACCCGGTGGTGTCCGTCCATTACAAGGCGGGCAACGCAAAACCATTCGGGGGCTTCGTCCTCGTGTATGGGCCCCCGACGGTACCGGTGGTCAACGCTGGCGCCAATGAAAGGTTCGGCGTGACCTGCTCACCGAAGGACGAGACGCAGACGTTGACGCCTGAGTACATCAACGATTTCCAACCGATTGGGCATACTGCACGAGCGCAGTATTACGACGCCAGTCAGTTTGAGTTCCTGCCGATCACCGTCTACGACCTCGAGCTGAGTTGCCGCATCTACGCCCTCACCGGTTAACCGGCCGAAGCGCAGGGTTAACCGGCCCTACCCGCCATCGTATCCGCCTGCCCCAAACGGGCGGCTACCTGCCCGCGCCTCGCACACCTCGCGGGGCGCGGGCATCGCGCATTTATGCGCTACAATACCCTCATGAAACTCTACTCTTGGAACGTCAACGGCATCCGCGCCGTCATTCGCAAAGACCTGTTCGTGCCCTTCATTGAGGCCGAAAGCCCCGACATCCTCTGCATTCAAGAAACCAAGGCTCAAGCCCACGAAATCAACCCCGGCCTAAGCGAGTACCATACCTACGTCAATTCCGCCGAGAAAAAAGGCTATTCCGGCACCGCCATCCTCTCCAAGCCGGAGCCCCTCAATACCAGCAATGGCCTGCCCGCAGCCATCAAAGCCAAGTACGACATGACCGACAACGCCTACGGCGACCCCAACACCGAAGGCCGCGTGCTCACC
>CAZGZY010000024.1:0-10790 GCA_964530365.1 uncultured Candidatus Saccharimonadales bacterium | reverse complement strand
TGAGCGGTGACTGGACTTCAGACGTCTGCTCTTCCGATATCAGCACGAATTCCAGAACTTCGCCACCGACTCGTTTGCCGTCATTCTCTCCGAGGCCCGCAAGTACGGCCTCAACCTCACCGTGGCCAACCAGTACGTCTCCCAGATGCCTGAGGTGGTCCGCGACGCCGTCTTCGGCAACGTTGGTACCATGATATCTTTCCGCATCGGGCCGGGTGACGCCACCGTGCTCGGCAAGTACTACGAGCCCGTGTTTGAAGCCATCGACCTCACCAAGCTCCACAATCAAAATATTTTCATCTCCATGATTATCGACGGTGAGAAAGCCACGCCATTCTCCGCCTCCACATTGCGCATGCCCGATCCCGAATTCGACCGCACCCTGCAAATTATGCAGATGACCCGCGAACGCTACGCCTCCAAGCGCGCCGACGTCGAAGATGACATCCGCTCGCGCACGAGTGGTGGCGATGATGAAGGCGCCCGAGCTCTTGGCGCGCTAGTAGATCAAAAACCGAACAAAGAGCTGCTTGGCGTACTCAAAAACCCGGATCTGCCGCCCCCGGCCCCAACGTATCGGCCGGCCGAACGGGCGGGGGAGCGCCGCAGCGACGACCGCGGGAGTCGAGAGGGCAGTAGCCGCAGCTCCGAACGCAGTCGTCAGGGCGGGGGAGAGCGGCGCGACGACAGCCGCTCGGGCAGCCGAGGAGGGCAGGGGAGCGCCCACGCTTCCGCCGGCCCATTCCCATCCCGTGCCGGCCAAACTCCGCCGCCGCCACGCTACCCGGCAGCACCGGCCGCCTCAAACCCGGCCGCCGCACCAGTCGAGGCCGCTTCACGTCCGGCGGCGGCCGCACCAGCTGCTCCAACCGCCCCGACACAACCGGCGCAACACGAACCTGACCACCCCACCGCGGCCACCCATCCCACCGCCGCGCCATCTGCCGCTCCCAAAACCACCATGAACCCCGGCGAACCGGTTAGTTTTCGTTAACACAAAACGTTTCCGCTACCTATTGTGCAATTTGACAAATATTACCGATTGTAGCATGCTAAATTTGTGAAGTGTGCACAATCCCGTCGCACTTCAAGTTATTTAAGGAGTTGATCTGTCATGCTGGCAACAGCAACCGCTACCAGTGTGTCTGGTCAGCGGCCTCCAAGCACCACTCCGACGACGCTTCCCGACCGCCTGCGTGAGGATCTCGAACTCCGGCTTGCCGGAGCAGACCCCCCGCGCGGCGAAAAGCTCGACATCGAGCTTGGACCCGGAGAGACCGGATACAACCACACGGCCGTAGAAAGGGGTGGTGAGGTCATTTACTTCGTCCGCGTCGACCAGGCCACCGCTGACGGCCCGTCCGAGTACAACTCGGAAACTCGAGCCTACCGCATGTCACCCTCCGGCCGACTGGTCCGCGACGATCGTTTCCAGACCTTCATCGGTCAAGATCCCCGCGTCGAGCACATCAGCGGCCCCGATGGCGGCTTCTGGGTCCTCAACTACACCGAGCTCGGCCCGATCCCGCGTTGGCGACAATGGCTGCGCTGGATCAAATGGTTCCTGTATGCGATGTTCGGCTACACTGGCCCTAAGACCCGCCTGCGGAGATTCGTCACGGAAGCTCGCTTCCGCCGCGTCCTTTCTCGGTGGGCACAGATCCAAGTCCGTCACGACGGCGTTGTTCGCTGGCGCACCCGCTTCCACGCGGGCCGCGACCTCACGAACATGCCGTCGATTGGCGTCGGCCGCTGGAGCATGAAGAACTTCGCGTTTGCGGACGGCTTTGGCGGCCTCATCGGCGTCTTCGGACGCCCGATGGGGAAGTGGCGCGGCGGTGCCGGGCAAATCAACCTGCACCTCGTGTTCGCCCGCAGCCCGGAGGCTCTCCGCCGCCGCCTGCGTCCTTGGCGGCTCTGGCTGGCTCCGATTATTCGCGGCTACACCGACGCGCATAGCTGGGCCGGCGTCAATTCCGCCACCCCGCCACCGAAGCACGTCCGGGCGCACCCCGCCCCGCAAGGAGCCATGCGCGCCTGGATTGAGTTCTCGCTGCGCTACGGTGCGCTGCGACTGCTGTGGCCGCTCTTTGGCCGCCTCTTTCGCACCACGGCCTTCGCCGACCAATTCGGCGTCATCAGCCACATCGCGGAATGGACCAAGAACGGCGTCACCAACCAACGCTGGTACGCCGGTACGAGCTCCGTGCTCCGGCTTCAGCCGTTGTTGTTCTGGTTCCGGCCGCGACGGCCGGCGCTCTCGGGCTACCGGCTGATCGTAACGCCGGAGTCGGCCATGCACCTCCCCCCCGACCCCAAGCGGCCCGATCTGCGCTTCGTCGCGTTCGCCAGCCGTGTCGTGCGGCGTCTGCTCCACTTCGGAGCTTGCGACGTTCACGCCTGCGTATTGCCGGTGGACCAAGTTTTCGATTGGTAGAGTCATACCAGGAGGCCCGCCCGACAGCAGAAGCTGCCGGGCGGGCCTCGAACCTTTTGGGCATTTATTTTCAACACAGACAAAAACCGAACATACATTCAAAATGAACCGCGTATTACCATCCCTCTGCACAACAAAGGGGGCTTGGTTAGGGGAGAGCAGGGGAGGTCAAGGGGGATGAATATGGTAATTTCGCCGTCGCCCCATAACAAGTCGCCCAAACCAGCAGGCTAGAAGGCCCCGGCCCTATCCGCAGCCGTCATACTCTTGCCAAATCCCCTGCTTCACATTCTCCAGAGCCCCTCCCCCGACCCCAACCGCCATCAGGGGAGTGCGATGTATATAGGCAACTGCACAGAAGTAAGAGCAGAAAGGGGCGCCAACATTAGAAGTGCACACAGCCCGTTCTGCTCAAATACAGGTTATTGGCCCTGCCAAGCCAATACAAAGAGGTACGGTAGATCAACTCGAAGCGAAAAGAAGCTATGTCGCACAATGTATATTTTGCGCCGCATAACCGCATTTAGGCGCTAAAACGCGTATTTGGACCTTAAACCCGGATTTTTAAATTTTTTCTTTTTTATGACAATTCCCTTCCCATGTATAGGCTGCTCTCGCGCCAGACTCTTACAAAAAAACCGCATGTGATTACCCGCCCAAACAAGTGCACAAAAACCGAACTTACCAAAGGGGGAAGTGCCTATTTATAATAAGCCTTGCCGGCAATCCGCAGGTCTATGTACTCAGCCGGCGTCTTCTTTTGGGCCGCCAAAAGCGCCTGAACCGACTTCAAATCCGCCAGCTCTTCACCCACGTCCCTACCAGTATCAAACACCAGCCTGTAGCCTTTGTTCACCGATACCGATAAGTCCAGTGTTGTGTCCTTTACACTCAACCCGGTTACGCCCATTCCGCTAGCGCTTAAGGCCGGGACTAACTGCATACAAAAGGCCACAAACCGCGGGCTCGCCACCTGCTGGCCAATTTGCACCGGTAGGTTGCTGCCATCCGTCACAACTGGCAGGGTTGTGCCCGAGGCCAGCAAGCCGATCGCCGACCCATCGCGGTCGAGCAGGTACTTCTGATTACCCGTTGACCAACCCAAACTTGGCTGCTTGAGCACGGCGGTGACGGCGATAGCGTGAAACCACTGCCGGCGTACGCCAACACTGCGCAGCAGCGGGTCGGCTTGTTGTAGTTTTAACACAAAGTCCGCGTCGTCAAAACTCAGCAGGTTGCGCTGTTTCCACGACGCGCTAATGAGCTTCTCGGCCTCCGCCTTTATCTCCCCTACCCGGCTACTCGACTTAACCACGACGGTATTGATGGCAAATAGCTGCGACAGGCCAAACAACGCGGCCACAACCAAGGCCGCCAAAAGCGCCAGCCGCCGCTGCAGCAAACTCATCGCCGGCAGCCGCTTAGATTTCCGCGCCGGCCGCCCGAGCGGCATCGCCCGGCCATAGATCTGCCGCCCCGCCGACCTAACCCTCCGCTCGTTCACGCCTCGTGCTCCGTGTTCGGTTTCTGTTCAGGGCGCTGGTATCCCCTACCCGTCTCCAAGATGACCGCCGCCAGGTCGTGGGCAGCCGCGGGCCGACTAAACTGCCTGATAGCCGCCGTCAACCGCCCCTGCAGCTCTGCGTCACCCAACACCCGCCGTATCTCCCCTACCAGCTGCCCTGCGGTTAGCTTCGAGCCATCGAGCACCCGAACAGCCCCCATCCGCGACAGCACTCGAGCGTTTTCGACCTGGTGGCCTGCCATTTCAAAGTTCGGTATTAGTACGGTTGGCTTACCTAGCGCCGCCAGCTCCGCGATCGTATTGGCGCCGGCCCGCGTTACTACCAAGTCCGCCGCCGCCAGCGCCAGCCCCATCTCGCCGCTCAAAAACGCAAAGGCCCGGTAGTGCCCAATCTCTTTTACCGCACCCAGCCGGCGAACCTCAAACTTCACCCGCTCATATTCGCCGTCTCCGGTTAGGTGGATGACCTGGCAAAACGTTAATAGGTCAGGCAAGGCTTGCAAAATAACGTCATTAATTTGCTTCGCGCCCCCCGAACCGCCAGTTACCACCACCACCGGCAACCCGTCATCTAGGTTAAATTTCGCCAACCCCTCCAACCGGTGGGCGCCCGTAACCTCCAAGCGCACCGGGTTACCAGTGAAAACCAAGCGCGATTTCTCAAATTCTTGGTAGCCCTTCACCGGGAAGCCGACGGCGATTTTGGTAGCCCAACGGCCCAAAAGCCGGTTGGCCAGCCCCGGCGTTACATCGGACTCGTGGATGACATACGGAATCCGCAATATCCGCGCCGCCACCCCCACGGGCACACACACGAAACCGCCCTTTAAAAACACGACATCCGGCTTGAAAGACCGCAGCACCTTCAGACTATCAGCCACCCCAGCCACCATCCGAAAACCGTCACGCGCGTTCGGCCCCAGGGTCTGCAGGTTTAACAGCTTCGAGATCACCCCAGCTGTCGGGTAACGCCGAAATTTCCCCGCCCGAATCGCCGCGAATTTCAGCCCGCGACCCCCCACAATCCGCGCTTCCATGCTATCGGCCTGGCCGACGTAGAGCAGCTGAGCGGTTTTATCGAGCGACTTTAACGCGTCGCAGGTTGCCAGCACCGGCGAAATATGCCCGGCTGTCCCCCCGCCGCTGACGACTATTCGCATCATGTGCCTCTCTTACGGTGTATTTTGATATGTTGAGTAAAATCCCGGCGCCCATTAGCGAAATTACCAAACTGGTTCCACCATACGAAATAAAGGGCAGCGGAATGCCTGTGAGTGGCACCAAAGACAACATAGCGCCAATATTGATCACGGCCTGCGACAGGAGCCAAAGCGATATCCCAGTAGCAGCTAGCCGCGAGAACATATCTGGAGCAGTCCGCGCTACCTGCAACCCCCGGTACACCAGCGCGCCAAACAAGCAGATGATAACGAGCGACCCAACCATCCCAAACTCCTCGGCGATAATCGCGAAAATCGAGTCGTTGGCCGCCTCAGGCAGATACCCGTACACTTGAATGCTATGGCCCAGCCCCAACCCCAATACGCCGCCTGAGCCGGCCGCGATCAACGCTTGGCAAGTGTGGTAATCCGGGCTCGAGGCCAGCGCTGCCAGATCAGAGCATTTCAAATGCAAGAAGGTGGTAACCCGCTCGATGCGGTGCGGAAAGGCCAAAATCGCAGCCGCTCCAGCCGCCCCACCCGCCGCTAGCAATAGCCCCAAATGCCTCCACCGCAGCCCGGCGGCAAAATACATGCCGACCGCCGCCAGCGCCAGCACCATCATTGTGCCCATGTCCCGCTGGAATACTACAATCACGAAACAGGCCGCCCCCACCATCACCATAAACGGAATAACCCCGTCCCAAAAGGATTTCAGCTCCACGGCCCGGCGCTCAAACCAAGCGGCTAGATACAAAATGAGGGCGACCTTCAAAATTTCCGCCGGCTGGACCGACACTGGGCCCAGCGCCAACCACCGCGTCGCACCATGCGAGCTTTGAGCCAAAGACGGGATCATAAGCGCTACCAAGCCCAAAATCGCCACCACCAGCAATCGCGGCGCCCATTTGCGCCAAGCCTCGTAGTTAATGGTTGTCGCCGCCACCCACACAACGACCCCAAGCGCCACATATTTTATCTGGTTTAGGAAGTAGTAGTTCCGGTCCGCGCTACCGGTAAGCTTGTGGCTCAAGATTGGGCTAATGGAGTACATCATAACCAAACCAATGGCCAGTAAAACAGTGATGATGAGCGCGATCCCATAGTCGGGGTGGTGCGCACGAGCCGCCGCATTCCCTCCGGCTAGGTTCATCTCACCTTATTCCCCAGCAGCGCCAGCACAAGGCCAAGCGCCCCAACAACCTGCCCAATCACCCACATTCGCATCGTTACCCTCGTCTCCGGCCACCCAATCGCTTCCAGGTGGTGGTGCAAAGGCGCCGACAGAAATATCTTCTTGTGCCGAATCTTCTTCGATAGAATCTGCACAGCGCTAGAACCGCCCTCGACCACAAACACCGCGGCAATAATCGGGAACACCACGACCGTATTCGTTAGCATTACAATCACTCCGAGTGCCGTCCCTAACCCAAACGCGCCCGAGTCGCCCATGAAGAACCGAGCCGGGTATATATTAAACCAAGTAAACGTGAGCAGCGCCCCCACCACCGTGGCACAGAAGCCGGCAATACCGTAGTTACCCTGGAAATAAGCAATCACAGCGTACACACCAAAAGCTGTCGAGAGCAAACCGCCGGATAGCCCATCGAGGCCGTCGGTAATATTCACCGCGTTAGCTGTAGACACCACGAGTCCAATAAATAACGGGATGTAGAGCCAGCCAATACTGAAGTCGCCCACGGCCGGGATATGGATCATGCTGTAGCCTAGCTTGTAGTAAAAGTAGAGCGCGCCGGCCACAGCCACACCCAAGATGAGGCTAAACTTAATCTTGGCGCGCATTCCGGCCACACCCAGCTTCGTCCCGGAGGCCCGGATATTCAGATAATCGTCGAACAAGCCGACAATCCCCGCCGCCACTAGCACAAACAAGGGCAACCAAGTTTGGCTCCGCGACAAGTTAAACAGCAGCGTAATGATCGCAATCGCGATAATTGTGACCGCGCCACCCATCGTCGGGATATTACCCTTATGCTTAGCCGCGTGCAACTTAGCGTAAATTGGCGCGGCCTCGCCCGTCACGGCTTCAGTTCTTTGTTGCTTCCAAAACTTATATTTGAAAGCCAGCTTAGTGTAAACCGGGGTTAACACCATCGACAGCAAAAATGATCCGAAAGCCAGAATACCAATGCGCGACAGCGAAGTGATCTCCTGGGCGTGGATGAAGTTGATAGTTGGGAAGGTTGCTAGAAATGTCATCATATTACTCAATTAATTTTACCATATTACTCGGTTCGGCGGCCGGTTAGCTATTCCATCATCTCATAAGCCTGGGGGTATCCCATAATACTTAAATAACCACCGGCACACATCACCAAACACCGGCACCGTCGTGTATTCAGCGTAGCCGCATTGGCTGCCGTCGCAGTTCACATTAGGCTCGTTGATGCGCACCATTATCACAAACTTCGGATTATCTGCCGGCGCAAAGCCCACAAACGAACCGATGTTAGCCCCGTCAATATACCCCGTTCCATCCGGCTTGGCAATCTGTGCCGTACCGGTCTTACCCGCGATCTTGTACCCCGGGTTGGCCAGCCCAGCCAGATACCCCGACCCATGTTGCACCACCACCTGGAGCATCTGATTAAGGCTCGAGATCGCGCCGGGCGACATCACGTGGGTACTCACCACCTTCGGCCCAACCGGTTGCTCGGTGCCGTCCGCCTTCATTACCCCGTCAATGAGGCTCGGCTGGTACAGGGTGCCGCCGTTAGCCACCGCCGCCATGGCCTCCACCATTTGGATCATGGTGACGGTCATGCCCTGCCCAAACGCCATATTCGCGTACGTTACATTATTACCGGCATTATTGCTCGGCTGTGGCACCGAACCGGCCGCCTCGTTGGCTTGCTCAATGCCGGTGCGCACTCCGAACCCAAAATGCTTCACGAAGTAGTTGTAGAGCGTCTTCTTACCATTCAACGTGAAGGTGTCGGGCTTCTCGCCCAGCATTCGTAAGACGAACATCACGCCCGTGTTCAACGAATCGCGCAGCACCATGGTCATGGTTTTGTTCTTGCCCGGCTTATCCCCGGCCGCGTCGCACACCATACGGTCGTCAATTTGGTAACACCCCGGGTCATCGTAGGTGGTATCCGGCGTTACCTTGCCCTGGTCTAGCCCCGCCGCCATCGTGAACACTTTGATGCCGGAGCCAGGCTCAAATTGGTTATCCACAACCTGGTTTGCGAACACACTGTAGTCCGACACTTTACTATACTGGTTGGGGTCAAAGGTGGGGTAATTCGCCATGGCCCGCACCGCCCCCGTCGCCGGATCAAGCACCACAATGCTCCCAGATTTAGCCCTCACCTTCTGCACCTGGGCCGCCAGCTCGCTCTCGGCCATCGCCTGAATATTGCGGTCGATCGTCAAAACGTAGCTCGTGCCATCCACCGGCGGCTTCGCGATGTTATCGGCCGTCGCAATCGGTATGCCGTGAGTGTCGGTTTTGGCCGCCAACTGCCCGGCAGTCCCCGACAATCGGTCGTTCAAATACCCTTCAACGCCGTATTGGCCGTCGCCGTCGGCATTCACAAAACCCAGCACTTGGGCCGCCAGTTGGTCTTCCGGGTAGGTCCGGTAATCGCGGTCCACTAACGTCACCCCCGGCAAATTCAGAGCCTGAATGCGCTTGGCCACATCCGATGGCACGCGCTCGGCGAGCACCGCGTACTCAATACCCTTACCCAGCCGGGCTTCATAATCGCTAGCCGAACCACCCAATATCCCCGCGAGCTTGCGGGCCACATCGGCTTTATCGCCCACAAACCGCGGGTCGGCGTACAGCAGCTTCAAGGTCTGATTAAGCGCCACCGGCGACACATCGTCGCCGTTATGGACATATAGTTCCCCTCGCCGCGCCGGCACTTCGAATTTCCGGGTATGCTCACTGGTAGCCTGCGCTAGGAAACTCGCGTGCCGCAACACCTGTACATAGAACAACCGCCCTACTAATATGAGGCCAAAAACGGCCAGAAGTACCGTAAAGTACCCCAGCCTCCGGCGTTGAAGAATTGTTTCACTGATCTTAACCACGGCCCTACCTTACCGCAATTCGAAAAGCACTGCCCCATTGCGCGGGCCACGATAGCGTAAGGCATCGCAGCACGCCGCCCAAAAATCGGCGGTGCGCCAAAAGTGCCTCTACTAACGGTGGTATGTACATGGGGGCAACGCTCTTGTTATTTCGCGTAAGATACAACGTTGGTCGGAACCATTCCGGCCGCCACCGAGGACGAGCGAGTAGCAGCAATTGATTGCATGCGGGCCGCCTCTACGCTCATTTCTTGTTTGACGGCCAGAATTTGGTCGCGCTTCGCGCTTAAGTCTGTGAGCTTATAGCCAAGGCTTCCGGTCTTGGTAATCTGGTTGAGGTACAGCAATGCGAGCACGCTAATAAGTGCGACAACCACGAACGTCGCCGAGGTCGGCCCAAGCACGAGCTTAGCCGGCTGCCGGTACAGGTTTTGATTACGGCGCGCTGTAAGAATAGCAGTAGCCATAGCGCGGTCTCCTTTGGTTTGTTTTGGTTTTTATTGGGACGTTTCTAGAGGTACGTTTAGGTGCAAACGCGTCATTTGGCGGGCAGCGCGGCCCGGTTGTGTTTTATGGGCCGCGCTAGCCCTGGGGATCAGGTTATTTCTTGACGCGAACCTTAACGGCGACGCGGCGAGAGCTACCTTTTACGGTGATGGACATTTAGTCCCTCCTTTTGTTTTTGTTTATTTTTTCGGCGGCCCGAAGCTTTGCACTCCTGGCGCGCGGATTGATAGCAATTTCAGTGGAATCCGCAAGTGTCGGCTTAGCAGTCAGTTTCTCTAGAGTAGCTACGTGATCACACGTACATATAGGCTGCTTTGGAGGGCAGATACACTTCCCGGATTCGAATTCAAAGAACTGTTTTACAATGCGGTCTTCTAGCGAATGAAAGCTTATAACTGCGATTCGTCCACCGGGCACTAATAATTTTGTTAGCACCGGCAGCGCCGTTCGCAATTGCTCCAGCTCAGCGTTGACCTCGATGCGGATGGCCTGGAAGGTCCGGGTGGCCGCGTCGATGTCGCGCGATTGCAGTGCCGCCCGACGTACTACCGCGGCTAATTTGGCTGTGGTGTCGATCGGTCTGGCGGCTACAATAGCGTGCGCTACTGCTCGAGCTTTGGGCTCTTCGCCGTAGTCACGGATAATCCGCTCCAGCTCCCGCGCCGGCATTCGATTTACAATTTCCCCAGCAGTCAAAGACTGCGATTGGTCCATTCGCATATCGAGCGGCGCGTCGGCCTTAAATGAGAACCCGCGCTCTGCATTGTCAATTTGTGGTGACGACACTCCCAGGTCTAGTAAGATCATATCCACGAGTGAGCCGTCTTCTAGAAGCCGGCGTGCTGCCTCTAAGTAGCTCGCGTGGATAATCTCTACCCTATCCCCAAACCGTTCGCCGAGCGCCTTGGTGGCGTTCGCGTCGCGGTCTACTAGTATTACTCGGCCTTCCGGACCTACAGCGTCGATAATAACGGCCGCATGGCCGCCATACCCTGCCGTACAATCCAGATACGACTCCCCTGGTGCTGGGTTTAATATCTGGACTACTTGGTCTTGTAATACTGGTTGGTGTAGTGTTTTCATTTTCAAGGTCACCTAT
>CAZGZY010000023.1:0-10804 GCA_964530365.1 uncultured Candidatus Saccharimonadales bacterium | reverse complement strand
TGTCGTGGGTTCGAGTCCCACTGGGCCCTCCAGAATTTATTCGCAACAAAAACGGTCTTCGGGCCGTTTTTGTTATTAAGCAGTTGATCTAGTTGCTAGTCTGCTCGCTAAGGTCGGGGGCTGGGCTGTGGCGTCTGGTCCGCCCCCAAGACCACAATGAAGTCGGCCGACGGGTACGCCCGCACCAGCGCCGCGTTGGCCGGGCTCAGCGCCGTCGCCGTCCCGGTTTTGGCGGCCCCTGCCGCCGGGACCATCGCCACCGTCGCGCCGCCGTAGAGCTTCAGCAGCGCCGCTTTGGTGGCCGGTTCCTTGCCCGCCGAGTTGTCGATGATGGTCGTGGTAGCAAGCGCAGCCGGCGCATTGTCGGTCGCGAGCACCGTTAGCCCCTTGCCGGCCAGCACATCCGACTGCTTCTTCGCGAGCCCCGCCACGCCGCTGCCGTTGAGCACCACCGCATCGGCGCCCTCGCGTACCACCGGGTCGTTCGTGGTGAGCTTCCGCATGTAGGCCTGGATCTGGCTAAAGTCGCCCACCCCGGCCTTGGGCGCCAGCGCCGATTCACCGTCCGGCGCCGCGAAGTCAGAGATCAGATTAACCCCCTGGTCCACAAAGCTCACCGACTCCACGTTTGCCAGATTAACCCCCTTCACCAAGTTCGCCAGACTGCGGATCTCATTGGTCGCAAAATCCGTTTGCACATTGTCGCCCACGGCGTTGAGTAGCTGGGTGATCTTGAGCGGGTTGGTAATTACGCCGGTTGACGTCACCTTGCCCGCCAGGGCCGCTAGCATCATCCGTTGGTGGTCGGTGCGGTCGAAGTCGCTACGCGGGAACCCGTAGCTGGGTTTCAGGTTATCGCCGCGCGCCCGCGATAGGTTCAAGGCCGTTTGCCCGTCCAAATGCTGTGGGCCGTTTTTGAGTCGCAACGGGCCGCCCTCGGCCTTGGTAATGTTGGCGTCGTAGAGCCCCCGAGGGTCGGTGCTTTGGATATTCACGTCGATCCCGCCCACCGCGTCCACGGTGTCTTTAAACGCGGTGTAGTTCACCAGCCCGTAGTAGTCAATCGGGATACCCAAATCTTGCTCTAGTACCTGCTCGAGTAGCGTCATGCCACCGTCGGAGTTGGCCGCGTTAATCTTCTGGTAGCCGTAGCCGGGGATCTTCACCCACAAATCGCGCGGGATGCTCAGCATGAACGCCGAGTGGTCTTGGGTATTAATGCTCAAAATCATGATTGAGTCGGTGAGGTTGGCGCCCCCATGGCCCGGGTCATCGGCGCTGTCGCCGGCTAGCAGGATGTTCACGCGCCCCCGGTCCTGGCCCTTGAGCTTGGTGTCGGCCAGTAGCCCGAAGATGCCATTGCCTTTTTTGTTGAAGATCTTGCCCATGTCGCGAATAATCGTTTGCCCAAACCACACGCCGACGACCACCACGAGCAACCCGAACCCGCCGGCCACCCACAGCGCAACTTTCTTCTTGGAGAGGGGCCGTCGCCGTCGTCGATAACTGACGGCCGGCGGGGCACTCACTGGTATCGATTCGGCCCCCGTACCAGATACAGGAGCAATCGGGCCGGTGCGAAAACCAACTAAATCTTCAATCTTTCCCACGCAAAATTCTCACAGATAAACACAACCGATTATACACGATTTAGCTTGGAGAATGCTGAGGTTACAGGTCGTTTCGAGCCTATAGCTTGTCAAGCTGCCGTAGGTCATCGGCGGTCAATTTCAACTTCAGCGCGCCCAAATTCTCGTCAATGTGAGCTTTCGTGACGGCCTTTGGTATCGGGAGCGCGTCGCGGCTGAGCAGCCACGCCAACGCCACCTGGGCCGGCGTGGCTTGGTGCGCCTTGGCTACCTCCAGAACTACCGGGTTATCCAGCACTGCCTGGCGCTCCACTGGACGGTACGCCACGATCGTAATATCGTACTGCGCGCAAAACTCCCGAAATTCACTTGTTACCTCGTCCTTATATAGCACGTTATAGCGCATTTGGTTGGCCGCGATGGGGTGCTTGCTGGCCGATATGGTCTCTTGCATCTGGGCCATATTAAAATTGCTCACCCCAAACTGACGCACTACGCCCGCGTCGATTAGGTCGTTAATTTGCGGGATAGCTTCCTGCCACGGCTGGGCAGGGTCTGGCCAATGAATGTAGAGCATATCAAGGTAGTCGGTGCCCAGTTTACGCAGCATCGCTTTGACTGCCGGCGCGACGGTTCCCGTGGCGACATGCTGCTTCACCTTATCGGCAATATACAAATCTTCACGTGCGGCCCCGATGATGGCCCGGCCGATGATCTCATCGGTGTACCCGTCGCCGTACATTTCGGCGCCATCAATATGATTTTGACCGCGAGATAGGGAATAACGGAGGGCGTCAATTTCTTCACCTTCGTTCCCGCGCACGGGATAGACTTTTTTCTCGGCCATGTCCCAGCGGCTTCCTATATTCCATGTCCCAATCCCAATGGGGTGGACTACCTTGCCGGAAACGGTTTTTAGAGTTGGCATAGATGCTCCTTCGATCGCTATCATAGCAAATTTTAGAGCGCTGCCATCCTGGGGCCACGCCCCGCGGCGCGCGTAGGGCTTTTTTATATCGTATAAGGTATGATTTTTATATCATGTATGATATAAAAATGGGCTATGCTGCTTGGTGGGTGATGCCTCGGCCGCGCTCCGAGCCACACTCCTTTAGCCGCGCTTGCCCGCTCGCAAAACCTGCGATAGTATAAAAACCGAACTAATGACGGAGGGCGAAAGGCCCTTCGCCGTGCGCAGAACCACCCAGATTAGCCTCATATTTGCCGCGTTGATAGCCGGCGTGGCGCTGGGGCGTGCCGGGCTGGTGGCTAGCCTCGCACCCGCTGCCGTGGCCGCCGTCACCGCGCTGCTGGCCTACCGCACCCGTCTCTTCGTCACCTGCCTCCTGATGCTCGCGGTATCGCTGGGGCTGTGGCGCGCCACGGTCTGGGCAGGGGAGCGGGCGCAGCTCTCGGGCCTCATCGGCCAAACCATCGGCGTCACCGGCATCGTGGCCGACGACCCGTCGCGAGGCGCCCACAATCAGGTGAGCTTCAACCTCGGCAACCTCCAGCTCGACAATGGCATGCGCATACCTGGTACCTTAAGTGTCTTCATCTACCCCGTCCAGCTCCAGCGCGGCTACCTGGTGCACCTGGCCGGCAAGGTCAAACCGGGCTTTGGGAACGCCGTGGCTGAGCTGAGCTTCCCCAAAATCCAAACCTTGTCGTGCTCCCAAGACTGGCTCGAAAGTTTGCGTCAACGCTTCTTCACCGGCGTTAAAACCGCCCTGCCCGAGCCGCTGGCCAGCTTTGGCCTCGGCCTGCTCGTGGGCATTCGCGCGCTCATTCCCAAGCCCATGCAAACCGAGCTGGCGCTGGTGGGACTCTCGCATCTGGTGGCCGTCTCCGGCTACAACCTCACCATTATCGTGCAGGCCGTCGACCGCCTCCTCAAACGTTTCGGCCGCGGCATCTCGCTGGCCGTCAGCCTCTGGCTCATCGTCGGGTTTCTCATTCTCACCGGCGCCAGCGCGTCCATTGTGCGCGCCAGCCTCGTGTCGGTGCTCAGCTTGCTCGCTAGCTTTTATGGCCGGCGCTTCAATCCGCTCACCCTCATTCTCATGACCGTCGGCATCACCGCCGCGGCCGACCCCAAATACCTCACCGACCTCGGCTGGCTGCTGTCGTACCTGGCCTTCTTTGGTATTCTGGTGGTTGCGCCGGCCGTTGAGGCTCGCCTGGGCCACCCCAAACCCGTGCTCATCCGCCTCTTCATCGAATCATTCACCGCCCAAATTCTCACCATCCCCCTCATTCTCTACTTCTTCGGCCAACTCTCCATCGTGGCACCCCTCACCAATCTCGTAATTCTGCCCTTGGTGCCCCTCGCCATGGCCGTTAGCTTTCTCGCAGGCCTTGCTGGCATGGTCATTCCAGCCTTTGCTGGTTGGCTGGCCTGGCCGGCCATGATCGTCCTTTGGCTCATCACTCGGACAATCGACCAATTCGCGGCCCTCCCCTGGGCCGGCCGCACCGACCACCTCAGCCTGGCCGGGATGATTGCCATGTACGCGGTTGTCCTCGTCTTCACCATTGCCATCAAACACGTCAATCTCCGCCGCGGTCACGTCGAAACCGCGGGATCGCACCTGCTCGAGCCAGTCCGGTCCTAGCCAAACCGCTCATGCCTGCACCTGAGCTCAAAAATGTTATAATACCGGATAACGCATACCTTTAAACGAAAGGGCTCAGGACATGTCCGGACACTCAAAGTGGGCCTCCATTAAACATCAAAAAGGCATTAAGGACGCCCGCCGCGGCGCCAGCTTCACCAAATTTGCTGCTCTCATCTCGGTGGCAGCCCGTGCCGGCGCCGATCCCGATACCAATTTCAAGCTGCGCCTGGCCGTTGATTCCGCCCGCAAAGCCGGCGTCCCCAACGCCAACATCGACCGCGCGATTAAACGTGGCTCCGGCCAAGACGGCGGCGGCAGCTTCGAAGAGGTGATGTACGAGGGCTACGGCCCGGCCGGCGTCGCGGTCATCGTGGAGACCGCCACCGACAACCGCAACCGCACCGCCCCCGAGGTTCGCAGCGCCTTCACCAAACACGGCGGCTCCATGGGCGTGTCCGGCTCGGTGGTGTTCCAATTCACGCAACGTGGAGTCATTGTGGTGCCGGCCAAAGACATGGATGTGGCCACCATGGACGCCATCGAGGCCGGCGCCGAGGACGTGGAAGAAGGGGACGGCCAATTGGTGGTCTACACCCTGCCCACCGAACTCGACACCGTGCGCCGTGCTCTGGCCGAAAAAGGCTACCACGCCGAGAAGGCCGAGCTGTCCTACGAGCCCAACACCACTGTGGCCGTCACCGACGCCGATACGGCCAAAAAGCTCATTCGCCTCATGGACGCCTTCGACGACATCGATGACGTTACCGGAACATACGCCAATTTCGACATTTCCCCCGAGCTCATGGAGCAGCTAGCCTAGTAGCTAGTGTGGGGTCAAGCGGAGAATCAGTACGCAGCGCGAGCCAATACTCGCGTCCCCCGTTCAGCCGAACAAGAGGGGAATTGGCGCAGCACTGGCAGGAGAATAACAGAATCAGCAAAGTATATCCGCTATCGATATACTCTCATGCCTCAAAAGTATTGCGATAGGTGATATACTTCTGCCCATGAGTAAACGCCCCCTAAACGAAGACCACGTCATCCCCCTCACGCCACCTGAATTTCACCTTCTCCTAGCCCTCGCCGGCCGGCCTCTCTCCGGCTACGGCATCATGCAGGAATGCGAGGTCGATTCCGAGGGCTTAGTCCAACCGGGCTCGGGCACGATTTATCCCGCGCTCAAACGCTTCTCGCGCAACGGGTGGGTCACCGAAGAGCAGCGGGGGCCGGGCCGTGGCTCACACCACGACCGCATCGTCTACACCCTCACCGATACCGGCCGCCTCGTGCTCAGCTGGGAGGCCGACCGCCTTCGCCGGGCCGCCAACCTCGCCGAACACCGGCTGCCGCAACCCCCGCCACCGCCCGCAGCCCCGAAACCTGTTACCATACCCCTATGAGAATCATCGGCGTCGACCCCGGCACTGCCACCACCGGTTTTGGCATCATCGAGCACCACCACGGTACGTTCACCTTCGTAGACGCCGGCGTCATCACCACGCCACCGGACCAGCCGATGCCTGAGCGCCTCATCACTATCCACACCGAGCTAGCGCAGGTGGTCCGCGAGACCAACCCGGAGCAGTCCGCCGTGGAGCTGCTCTACTTTGCCACCAACGTCACTACCGCCATTAGCGTCGGCCAGGCCCGCGGCGTCATCCTGCTCACCCTCGCCGAGGCCGGCCTGCCCATTGCCGAGTACACCCCTATGCAAATTAAGCAGGCGGTTACCGGCTACGGCGGGGCCAAAAAGCCGCAAATTCAAGAGATGGTGCGGGTGCTGCTAAAGCTTCCGACCATCCCGCGCCCCGACGACGCCGCCGACGGTCTGGCTATTGCCATCACCCACGCCAACCAGGCCAAAATCGTCCCCGCACCGCACTAAGCGGCTTTGTACAGTTTGGAGTAATAATCGCCGAGCATGCGGGTGGCCGAAAAATGGTCGCCAACCAGCTTCATGTTGGCCCGCATCTTTTCGACCCAGAAGTGGGGCACGCCGTTGGTGCGGAGGTAAAACAGGGGGACAACCTTGTTCTCCAGGGTGTCATACAACGCGGTGGCCGAATCCTCTTCCGGCAGCTCCCAACCAATTGGCTCGATATCCACTTCGTCAATCCAGCCGTCCGAGGTCGAAAATTGCAACGCGCCGTTTAGGCTCGCCTTCATCCCGGACGTCCCGCAAGCCTCGTACCCGCGGATCGGGGTATTGAGCCATAAATCCGCGCCCCGGACCAAAAACTTGGCGTCCACCGGCGTGTAGTGCGGCAAGTACGCCAGGTTTGCCGACAGGTCCGGCCGGCGCGCCGCCTCCAGCACCCGGTTCATTAGCTCGATGCCGGCCGTATCCGACGGGTTGGCCCTTCCGGCCACCACAATTTGCACCGGCCGGCTGGCGTTGTGCACCAACGCGGATAAGCGCTCAAGGTCGCTCACTAGTAGCTCCGGGCGCTTGTACGCCGTCATGCGCCGGGCCCACACCACCGTCAGGCAGTCCGGGTTGAGCACTGCGCCGGTTTGCTCGCGCACATGCTCCAGCAGGCGCTGCCGGTTCTCGCAGTGGATGGCCCAAAGCTTGGCGTCGTCGTATTCCAGCGGGTGGCCGTCCCAGTTCGCGGTCATCCACCGCCAGCGAAATACACCGTTTGTCACCGTAACTAGCCGGCGTTCCGGGTGGTCGCGCAGTTCGAGCGCCGAGTGGATCTTCGACACGCCACTGGTCAGCCGCGTGAGGCTTATCATGAGCTTAGTGTCCGAATAATCCCCATTCTGCTTGCCCGACACCGCTCTCAGGTCGTCGAGCGTCGCGCCATACGACCGCAGTGTTGGCTCCAACTGGCCGGCCACACTAGCCCAATCGAGCAAGATCCCCGCCCCCGGCAAAATCGTGTGTTTGGTGCTCACCAGCTGGGGGCTCACGGCGGCCACCGCCCCGGCGAAGTCCAACTCCGGGTGAACCTTCAGGTACCGCAACACCATCGCCAAGCCGGCCATGGCGGTGTGGCCTTCGTTCAGATGGTAAATATCGGGGCGCAAGGCCATGGCCCGGAGCATCGCGTCGCCGCCAAACCCCAGGCAGATCTCCTGGGCGAGCTGGAGGGTCAAGTCTTTGGCGTACAAGTGGTCGCAAATGGCTTGGTCGCGCTCATCGTTATCATCGAGCCGGGTATCGAGCAAAATGAGCTTGGTGCGGCCCCAGGACTTCACCCAAGCCTGCAGCGCCACCGGGCGGCTAGCCACCAGCACGCTAGTCACAATCCGATGTCCATGCTCGTCCGTGGCTAGTTCAAACCCGTTGGCCATCAGCCGCTCGGTGAGGGGCCGCTGGTCGGGGTCGTCGCCGGTAAAAGCCTCGTGGTACACCAACCCCACCCCATAAAACGGCAGGTTCTGGCTACCCGCCTCAAGAATCATGTCGGCCGCCAGCACGCCCAGCCCCCCGGCATAAATTGGTAGATCATCGGCTATCGCGTATTCCGCAGAAAAATAGGCGATGGTTGGTTTGGCCATAGCTTTCCCTTATATTCTCCCCCATCATATAGTGTGCCCGCCACTATTGCAGCACCAGCTTCGTGAATCTGGTACGATAAGCTCATGCTTCGAACTCTTCGTCTCTCCGAAAAACTGCGCCGCTCGCTGGTAAAAAGCGGCATAACCGGGGAAATTGTCGCTCACGGCGCCAAAACCAACCTCGGCGCCATCAGCCGCTTGCTCAAACTCGACCCGTACGTCACCTTTGGGGTCGAGGCGATAAATACCGCGGTCAAACAAAAAGCGGTCAACCAAGACCACGTGGAACAGGTAATGGCCGAAGCGCTCGGGACGCCGGTCGCGCGTTTCCGGCGCCCCGGCCCCGGCTATATCGCCCCGCAACTCACCGCCCCCAAACTAAACCTCATGGCCGCCCACATCGATGTGACCATAAAGAATGGCGGCCTCTTCCTCCTCGCCACGGCGCACCCCGGGTCACTACTTTCATATTACTCAAGGCTGGTCCATTACATTTCCGACAAAGGGGGGAAAGTCTATCACACGCCGACGCCCTTCCAGGTAGCCGAATACCGCTGGCTCGATTCCATCGATGGGGTGCATGTCTTATCCGACCAAGGCAATCTGCTCCATACGCACGACAGCTTAATCTTTTCCCAATTTCTAGATCAGTTGCCCAATAAGCCGGCTGTGGTGCTCGCAGACCATGGGTATGCCGGCGCGGCCATTAATGCCCAGATTAAAACCGTGGCTATCCATGACGTCGATGACCCCGGGATCGCTCTGGCCGCCCAACTTGGCTGCGACGTGCTTCCTATCCCGATGAACGACAACCAACTTAACCTACCCACCGTTACCGCCCTCGAAGCGGTTCTGGAGGCCCGCCGCAACGAACCATGACCGAGCCAAGTTACAATATTCTCGAAGAGCTGGAAGCGCGTCTAGTCCCGCTCCTCACCCGGCGCGGTATTCCGGTGGAGTCGATCCAACCCATCGGGCTAATTGGCCGCGGCGCGAGCTCGTCGGTATTCTCCTTACTCATTAACCACAAGTACCACGTCCTCAAGCTCTATTACTCGCATTACTCGTTTCTGCGCGAGCAGCGTAATCGGCGCCGCCTCATTTGGCCGCCGCGGGTGCTGCTCTCCAGCCGCCAAAATGAGAACAGCCTCGGTTACGACCTAGTGATTACCGAAGTGCCGGAAGGGGTCAGCTTCAATTCCACCCACTTGCTCGACTGGGTGCAAGAGCGGCTCGGCCAGCACCTCATGGAGCTCCACCGCATCCGCCGGGCGCGCAAAGTCAGCACCCCCGGCCTCCGGCAGGCCATCACCGACGTAACACCTGGCGCGCTCAAAGCCGCGGAGCTTCTGGGTGGGTCGGCGCCGAGTGTCGTCCAAGGTCTCATTACCGAGATTCAGGATTGGCTCGCGCACCATGCCGCCACCATGCGCGTCACCTCCTCCCTCCTCCACAAAGATCTGTGGTGGGACAATATCATTATCGCCAGGGATGATGTCTATCTCATTGATTGGGAATCGATGAAAACCGGGGATTACGCTGAAGACCTCGCGTTTGGGCGGGTGATGATCGACTACTGCCCCCCGTACCACGAAAAGGGCAACGCCTTCTGGCGAACGCCGCGCAACGAAGCGGCCGTCAACCGGTTTTGGGTGGGCATCGTCGATCTGTATGCCCATGAGGTGGGCGATGAAACCATCCACGACCGGCTGCGGTTCTATCTGGTTCTCCAAACCCTGCGCCGCCTCAGCGATGCCGCCTTCAGCGACCTCCCGCCCAACCGTGACATGCTCCAGATCTGGGTCAACCAACTCCCCGGTTTCTGGGAACGCGGCCTTAAATTGGACGGTCAGGCCCCTGGTTCGCCTGCCTAGTTCGACCGCTGCTCCACCTGCCCGCCCCGAATGTGGTCGTACCGCGCTTTGTACTCGGCAATCGTCTGCTCCACCCGCCCATTGGGCAGCCTATGCCGCAGTAAATCGGTGACATACCAGGCGTCGTAGATATCTAGCTTATGCTCAAGTTTGTAGATTCCGTCCCGCCACAGTATCGCGGCTTCGTAATCTCCCCGCCGCGCCGCCGTTTGCTCCTCTGTGCGCATCAGGTGCAGGTAGGCCTCCCACACAACGGCCTCACGGTCGCCGCGCTCCAGCGTGCGCTCCCGTAGCGGGATCCGCACCTTGGCATCCTGGCCGCTCGGCGTCACCGGGTCTACCCGGCCGGTGCGCTGCCAATCGTAGCTCATCCACAAGATGTCGCGGTACAGCTCAAGCCCCCGCTGCAGCGTCTTAGCGCTCACATCGGGGACGCTCTCTAGGGTGTCCAGTAGCAAAAATGCGCCCGACTCAATCTGCTCGATCATCCACCACGGTTTGGCCGAGGCCCAAAAGAACTGGTCCGAGGCTAGGGCCGGGTCCAATTTTTGCCGCGCCGCCGCGTATCCCGGAGCCGTCCGATTAGCGCCCTGTAGCGCCCCCATCACCAACCGCATTAGCTCCCACTGCAGTTGGTGAATTGGGTTCTCGGGGTTGTCCCACGACACAAACTGAACCTGGCGCTCAATATCGTATTCGCTGGATGCCCACGTGCAAGCGGTGGTCGCCACCATCTCGGTCTCGGTAAATTCCTCAAACAAGTCGCTCACCCGCACCATATGAATATCCGGGTCCGCGTACATGCCAAGCAGTAGCTGCTCGTGCCCCACGCGGTGGTGGCCAAACGTCTCGCCGTCCATCGCCGTCACAATCATCCGGCGCTCGCCCAAGTCCGGTCCCGCCGCCTCCTTGAGCGCGGCTGCGTCGCGGGCGCCGGCGCTCATAATCGTGGCGCTCAGCCGGTGCTCCCGAAACACTGCTCGCAGCCCTGTGCCCCCAACCACATACTGCTTCGTGTAATCCACCGCGCCAATCTTACCGCTGTGCCCGAGCTCATCGATCATCACCCAGTCAAACCCAGCTCGCTCCAGCAACGGCGCCAGCTTTGGGTCATAGGCCATCTCCGGCAGGAATATCCCCCGTCTTTGGTAGGCGTCACCCAGATACCGCCGGTTGGTCTCGTCGTTAATCTCAATCTGGCGCAGCGCCTCTTCGG
>CAZGZY010000022.1:0-11006 GCA_964530365.1 uncultured Candidatus Saccharimonadales bacterium | reverse complement strand
CTTAAACTTCGGGACCAGTTGCGGCTACGGGATGGAGATAAAGTAACACTTACCTTTTAAGGCTTGGGGAGCGTGCTCCCACGAACCTGTCGCTCACAAACTTACGAAGAGGCCCCTTGAGTCGTTATTTTGGTATGATGTCTCTATGCAAAACGAGCAAAGATTTTTGGATGGTGAAGGCCGCCTGCAACAGTGGCCGTCCAAGCAGTCGGACAAGCAGCTCGCACTCGCTTATCTGGCCGCCAAGTTTGATTTTGATACCACCTACACCGAGGCTGAGGTCAACGAATTGCTCAAACAATGGCACACCTTTAATGACTGGCCGCTTCTAAGACGCGAGCTTTATGAGCGGGGTTTCGTTGGGCGAAATACCGATGGCTCAAATTACCACATTAAGCGCATCCGCACCTCCTTGCCCGATCTCTTCTTGTCGATTCCCAACATCGAAAGCGACCCAGCTGTAAGCGTCAAGTGGCTCGATGGCGAAACCGGCAGGCAAACCCTTCGGCTCATGGGCAACACCGAAGCAAACAACCAACCTTCCACACTAAAAGCCGAGAGACAACGCGTCCGAGAGTTCATCACCTCTTCCGACCAACGGACTTGGAGCTTGCGCTACCAGGGCAAAACCGTTGGCGCTATTTGGGTTGACCTTAAACCAACCAAGTACCTCAAGGCCCCAGCGATCCACATCATGATCGGTGACCCAAATGTGCGCGGGCAGGGGATTGGCCAAGCCACCATACAAGCGGTTATCGAACTCCTGGAGCAAGAAGGCGAGTACCGACAGCTCCACTCCAGGCATTTGACCGAGAATGCCGGTTCGGCAAGGCTACTCGCCAAGGTCGGTTTCACTAACGATGGCGATGAGTACCAAGATGTCGACGGTCTAGCGTTTCAAAACGTTAGACGGCTGCTCCGTTCGCCAAACGTTGGCTAATATTGCACTGGCCCGCCATCGTCTCCGGATTTACCAGCTCTACTTATACTCCAAAATGTCGCCGGGCTGGCACTCCAACGCTTTGCAGACAGCTTCCAAGGTTGAGAGGCGGATCGCCTTGGCTTTGCCGTTCTTCAGAACGGAAATATTGGCCATAGTGATGCCGACTTTCTCGGCAAGCTCGGTAACGCTCATCTTCCGTTTGGCCAGCATGACGTCAATGTTAACAATGATTGCCATAGTGTTAAACCGTTAAGTCGTTCTCGGACTTTATATCCACGGCATTTTGTAGAATCCGTTCAAACATCGCCGCCGCGGTGGCGATCACAATCGAACCGAAGGCAATGAGAACGCCCATGAAAACCCCGCCGGCGCGGTCATCTGAGCTGCCTAACCAAATAAAGGTTTCTTCTACCGCGACAAAGCCGATGATAACCATCGCGCAATATTTTATGGTCCGCAGAGCCTTCACAGCCGCCTGTGAGAAGACCTTATTTTGTTCGGCATACCGAAGCACCTTGACCACCTGGTAGAGTGCCACGAAGAAGGGGATAGCCCCGAGATACACACAGGCCAAAAAGGGGTCTTTGAAATACATCTCAAAGACAGTGGCGTGCGCGTTCCTACCCTCAAGATGCGGCTCCCACAATAAAAGGGCAAGCGTGCCAATGGCAATGAGCCCAATAACGGCCTGAAGAAATATTGTTGAGCCTCTTTTCATGAATGGTGCCCTTTAAGTTCTTTCTAGGTGCAGCTTAATTTGCCCTTTATCGTTTGTCAATATGTATTTATTGTTGCTCACGAATATTGTCCTCAAACATTTGGCTCCAAAACCGCTTCCCCAGCCACTAAAGGGCCGGCAGATTACTGCAGGCCCTTTAGCCACACGCTTGATTCGCAACGCGATATGGGGGTCATTTAACGCAAAAAGTATTTTTGAAGCACGTCTCGTAGCGCACCATCATCCCGGTTTGGTGCAATGTAATCAGCCGCAGCCTTTAGGCCTTCAGTAGCATTCCCGACGGCCACCTTTAGGCCGGCCGCCCGAAAGAGCGGCAAATCATTGTCGCTGTCTCCCAGAGCGACTATCTCGGCTTTAGTTATATGCATCTGCCTGAACCATTCATCAAGCGCATATTCTTTAGTGCCGTGCTTGTTTGTAATGTGCACATCATAGAGGCTATCGCCCGCCCAGGAAGGCGTCGTAATGTTAGCCGCCGCCGTAGGCAGCCTATCGATTGCTTGCTTGACCTTTGCAGCCGTATCTTTGTCGGTCCCCAACAGGTAAATTACCCGGTTATCAAAAGTGTAGTCACCGGCGTCATGTATAGAGGTGCGCTCTGGTTTGGCCGATGTCTTTATAAGCTCGGAGTGTCTAGCGTATTGTTTGCAAATAGTAATTACTTGGTTTGAGGTTTGCCCGTCCAATACCTTCTGCCATACAATCTTCTCGGTCGTAGGGTCAATAATACACGAGCCACCCTCGATGATGCATAGGTCTTTAACCCCAAGTCGTTGCACCACCGGCTTGGTCGAAGCCCACCCCCGCCCGGTTGCCACACTTATTTGAATACCTGTTCGGAGAGCGGCGGCCACAGCGCCAACCGTCTGCTGGTCGATATCCGAGCCGTCCCCTTTGATAGGGACAAGAGTACCGTCAATGTCGGCAATAAGAGCTTTATGCATGGCACTATTATAGCCCGGGCCTGGCCATTGCGTAATGACCGCCGCCAAACTCAACCCCGTCCCACAGGGCTTGTCGGGAAGTTTTGTTGAAATGCCCCATAGCACTAAGGCTGTCCTAGAGCTAAAGTGGAGGGTAGTCAACCAAGGAGGCAAAGTATGCAAAAAGTTACCCCATTCATCTGGTTCGAAAACACTGCCGAAGAGGCTATGAACTTTTATGTCTCGGCTTTTCCCAATTCCAAGATCGACCATATTGAGCGCTACGCCGGCGACCAGGGCATCCCGGGTGAGGCGGGGCTCAAAGGCAAAGTCCTAACAGCTATGTTTGAAGTCTACGGGCTAAAGTTAATGTGCCTAGATGGGGGACCGCAATTCAAGCCAGGCGGCAACATATCGCTGCTGGTTGAGTTTGACACCCAAGCCGAACTGGACGCCACCTGGGAGAAACTGCTCAACGGCGGCACGCCACAGCAATGCGGCTGGATTGTCGATAAATTTGGCACCACCTGGCAGATCACACCGCGGGCCTTTGGCGAGATGATGACCGACCCCAAGGCCACGCCGGAGCAGAAAAAAGCGCTGATGGAGGCCATGATGCCAATGGTCAAATTAGACCTGCCCACACTCAAGGCGGCGTTTGAGGGCGCCAAATCATAGTATTATAGGCATCTAAAGGTTAAAAATGGAGGCAGTTATGAGCAAGATGAACCCGGTCGTGCATTTCGAGATGGGCTATAACGACAAAGACCGCATGGTTAAGTTCTACGAAACGGCCTTTGGCTGGAAAGCTCAGGATATGGGGGCCGACATGGGCAACTATGTGGTGGCCCAAACCACCGAAACAAGCGAAGACGGCATGGTCCAAACCAAGGGCGCGATTAACGGCGGCTTTTACCAAAAAACTGACGACCCATTGAGCCAAGCGCCATCAGTGGTGGTCTCAGTGGATGACGTCCACGAAGCCATGAAAGCCGTGGAGGCTGCCGGCGGCACAATCCTCGGTGGCATGAACGCGCAGGGCGAGCACACCATGGAGCCGCAGATGATCCCGGGCGTCGGCCTGTGGATCTCGGCCCAAGACACCGAGGGCAACCGTTTTTCCATCCTGCAAGCCAAGCGCTAAGGACGTGGGCAAGTAGGCTCGGCTACTTAACCTGCTGCCTCAGCCCCAAAACATTGCCACTTGCGTCTTTAACCTGGGCGATCAACAAACCGCCGCCCACGTCTGTGACATCTTTAAACGTAGTCGCACCAATGTCCAACAGGGTTTGCAGACTCGCCTTAACGTCTTCCACATCGGTGTAGGCGATCACCGCCTCGCCGTGCGGGTCGAGGCCAACCTCCAGCTCATCAGTCGGCTTATACCCCACGTAGTAAGGGGTGTCGACGTAGGGTTCCACGCCCAAAAACGTGTTAAAAAATGCCTTACTAGCAGTCAAGTCCTTCACGGGGTACACGAGTAGTTTCACACTCTTTGCCATTGGACCTCCTTCAAGAATTACCTACATTTAAGTCTACCACCCACAAGCGAGGTTGGGTTGAAGAAGGTACCAAATGAATCATGGCGCCATGGCGCCACAGTTAGAATCGTTTTTGTGCTACTATTAGTCTAGTAGTATGAAGATATATTTCGCTGCCTCCACCCAATCGCTCACCAGCCAGCTCGAGGCGTACCAACAGATCGTCCAGAACCTGCAAACCTTGGGGGCCGAGGTTCTGGGAACCTGGGTCGTTGAGGCAATGAACGGCGTCAAGGCCAAGGCCAACCCCCGAGCGATCCTGCACCAAGAGCGGACCCTCCTGCAAGCAGCCGATGCCATCGTGGCCGAGGTATCAACTTCCTCCCTAGGCGTCGGCGCGATGCTAATGTTCGGCCTTGAGCAACACAAGCCCACCCTTTGCCTCTATCCCGACTCGGCAAGCGTAGCCGACATCTCCGAGAGTGTTAAAGGGCTGGCCTCCGCACTCGTTACCACTAGCACCTACAATGCTTCGAGTCTCCCGTCAATCTTGAAGAAATTTCTGGCGCGCGCCGAAGGGGACCAATACCAGAAATTCAACTTCATCGCGAACAAGAAGGTCGCGGGCTTCATTGAAAAGCACGCGCAACGTGAGCTCAAAACCAAATCCGAATTTCTCAGAGATTTTATTAGCTCGTATATGGACGATTATGAATCCAAGTGAAGCCCTGCGGCAGTTGCGGTCCGGCGCGCTCGCGCTACACCGGCTCGAAACAGTTGTGTCCCCGGACGATGCCGCGATGGTCAGGCGGCAATTCGTCGGCCAACTAGCCGACGTGGATCTGGACGCGCTGAGCCCCACGCCGTTCGGAGCAAATGTGGTGCACGGCAAGAATATCGAAAATTTAATCGGTAGCGTCGCCATACCAGTCGGAGTGGCCGGCCCCATCCCGGTGCACGGCTCCAATGCTTCCGGCGCTTACTACGTGCCGCTGGCCACCACCGAAGGCGCCCTGGTCGCTATCCTGAACCGCGGCTGCAAATTGCTGCGTGAGTCTGGCGGCGTCACTACCTCTCTCACCGACCATGGCATCACCCGGGCGCCCCTATTTGACGCCAAAGACCTAGCCACAGCTCAGCGGCTAAAGCTATGGGTCCAACACCACGAACCTGAAATTGCCAATGCCGCCGAAGCTACCAGCCGCCATCTGAAATGGCTCGGCGCAGAGGCGATGCAAACCGGCCGGCTAGTATGGCTACGCCTGCGCTTTGCCACCGACGAGGCCATGGGGATGAACATGGCCACCATCGCGGCGCAAGCCGTGAGCAACCTCGTCTGCCGGCAGTCCGGCGTCAAGCTTCTGGCACTTTCCGGCAACCTTTGCGTCGACAAAAAACCCAGCTACCAAAACGTGGCGACGGGCCGAGGTTTTAGCGTGCAAGCCGAAGCGCACATTCCAGCTGGCCTCATTCGCGAAATCCTGCAAACCGACCGCCGACGCCTGGCCCGCCTGGCCACCGCCAAAAACTGGTACGGCGGGGGTCTTAGCGGCAGCCTTGGTGCCAACGCCCAATCCGCCAACGTCGTGGCTGCGGTCTTCATTGCTACCGGCCAAGATGCCGCCCACATCGTGGACTCGGCTACCTGTTTCACTATCTGCGAGACCGAGGGGGAAGGCCTATACATATCCGTCACCCTGCCCAACGTCTTGGTTGGCAGCCTCGGTGGGGGAACCGGCCTCGCCCAGCAACGCACCGCTCGCACCCTTATGACCACCAGTCTCGAGCCATCGCCACCCCACGGCTCCGAAAGCCGCCGCCTCGCCGAAGTGCTGGCCGCAACCGTACTAGCGGGCGAGATTAGCCTGCTCGGCGCGTTAGCTGCCGGCCACCTAGCGACCGCCCACCGCAAATTGGGCCGGGCAGAGCAACCGCCAGCATGACAGATACCGGCATCATTAGCTACGGCGTCAGTATTCCTTCGGGGCGGGTGAAGGTCGCAGATATCGCCACGGCTTGGGGCAAAGACCCGGCCGCGGTGTTGCAATCGTTGGGCGTCCACCACAAAGCCGTCGCCGCCATCGACCAAGACAGCGCCTGTCTGGCCGTCGATGCCACTACTCAAGCGCAACAACGTTTCGCCGGCCGACTTAACGTGGGGGCCGTCTACGTGGGCTCGGAGAGCCACCCGTACGCCGTCAAGCCAACCGCGGGGATCGTCGCCCAAGCGCTCGGTTGGACGCCGGATTGCCTGGCGGCCGATCTGGAGTTTGCTTGCAAGGCCGGCACTGCGGCCATCCAAATCGCGGCCGGGTTAGTGGGTAGCGGACTAGTGACGCACAGTGTAGCCATCGGTGCCGACACCGCCCAAAGCGCCCCAGGCGACGCGCTAGAATACACGACCGCCGCCGCGGGTGCCGCCTACATTATCGGACGCGGCGAGGCCGTCATCGCCCGTCTCATACACACCGCCTCGAAAACCTACGACGTCCCAGATTTCTGGCGGCGGGAGCACCAAATCTACCCATCCCACGGCGGGCGTTTCACCGGCGAGCCGGCCTACTTTCGGTTAGTTAAAGAAGCCGTTACCTCACTAATTGAAGAAACCGGCCTACCATTATCCAGCTTCGACCATGTAGTACTGCATATGCCCAATGCCAAGTTCCCGCACGCGGCCGCCCGGCAACTAGGTATAACCGCAGCCCAACTAGCGGCCGGCTTCACGGTACCCGACCTTGGCAACTCATACTCCGCCTGCTCACTGGTTGGTTTCGCCAAAGTGTTAGATATTGCCCAACCCGGCCAAAGAATTCTTTTATGCTCATTTGGGTCCGGCGCAGGCAGCGACGCCTTCGTCTGGGAAGCCACCGCCGCTTTGCTCCCGTACCGAGATAGGCCCCAATTTGGCTTAAATGTTTCGGGCCAAATCGGCCGCAAGCGGCCCATCGGGTACATCGGCTACGCCAAGCCCACTCGTATGGTCGGCCAGATATGAGCCACGCCGTTTACGTCCGAGGCACCGGCATGACGAAATTCGGCGAGCTGTGGGACCAGGACTTAACCAGTCTAGGCAACTTGGCCGCCGCCGAAGCCCTAGAAGACAGCGAACTCCAGCCCAACCAAATAGACGCGCTACTAGTAGCCAACATGGGTGCCCAAATCGCCGGCGGCCAAGCCCATCTCGGCGCCCTGTTCGCCGACTCACTAAAGATCGCGGGGCCAAGCCTGCGCGTTGAAGGCGCCTGCGCTTCCGGTGGCCTGGCAGTGCAACTAGCGTTTGAACTCATTCGGTCCGGCGCTTACCGCACTATCCTGGTTCTAGGCGTCGAGAAGATGACTGACCTCACCTCATCTCAAATCGGTAGCATGCTCGGGGGAGCCGCCAGTTTCACCACGGAAACCATTTACGGGGCCGGCTTCCCGGCGCTCTATGCCATGATTGCCCGCGAGCACATGCGCCGCTACGGCAGCACTCGGGAAGACCTGGCCACGATTGCTATCAAAAACCACGCTGCCGGTGCGCTCAACCCCCAAGCCCATTTCCAGCACCCAATCACGCAGGAAAACGTGCTCTTAGCCTCCCCAATTGCCAGCCCGCTGGGGTTGCTCGACTGCTCGCCAATCTCGGATGGGGCGGCCGCCGTGGTGCTCTCGAGTGAGCCAGGCAAACCCGGCGGCGTCAAGATTATCGCCAGCCAGGTCGCTCACGACACCCTGGCCGTACATGACCGCGCCGACTTATGTAGCTTGGGGAGCACCCACCGAGCCGCACAAGCCGCCTACCAAGCCGGTGGCATCACCGCGCAAGATATTAGCATAGCCGAATTGCACGACTGCTTCACTATCGCAGAACTCATCGCCTATGAAGACCTGGGCTTCGTGGGTCCAGGCCAAGGCGCCGCCTTTGCCCGAAAGCCTTCCATCCCCACGAACACTTCCGGCGGACTCAAGGCCTGTGGCCACCCCGTGGGGGCAACAGGCGTAAAGCAGATCGTGGAGCTGGCCCTGCAGCTTAGCGGCCGAGCCGGGCGCCGCCAAATCGCCACCCCGCTCAGGTACGGCCTCGCCCACAACGTAGGGGGCAGTGGCGCTACGGCCGTTGTTACGGTGGTGGCTGGTGCCTAACCACACCCCCGCCTTCATCTGGCGCCAGAGCCAAACGGCGTACCAAAACCCCGGTCCCGCCCGGCTAGAAACCTGGAGCGAAGTTCAAACTCCACTGGCCAGCCACGAAGCCTACGCGCCTTACATCGTGGCAATCGTTACCCTATCCGACGGCACCAAGCGGACCACCCAACTAGTGGACTGCTCCGCCGCCGAGTTAACCGCCGGCTTGGCGCTCGTGCCTGTCTTTCGCCGCATCTACGACCCCGGCCCGTCCGCGCCGGTCGCCTACGGCTACAAATTCACCCTCAAAACGCCATGACGACCGTGACCATGCCCGGCAAGGCCATATTGTTTGGCGAGCACGCCGTTGTGTACCCCGGCAACACCGCTATCATCCTGCCCATACACGGCGCGTCATGTGCTGTCACGGTATCGCCCAATCTGGAGCCCGGCATTACCCCGCGGAGGCTGCTAGAGTATCTGGCCAAGGCTAAAGCCGACTACACTGCCTACCAGCAAACTGCCGACTCTAACCTACTGCATACCTACCAACAGCCCGCAAATTACCCGCATCTGGTGATGGCCCTAACCGCCGGCTTTCTGCACCACCGGGGCATCAACCTCCAGCCCTTGCGGGTGCGGATAAAGTCCTCGCTACCTATCGGCGGCATGGGCTCCTCGGCCGCCGTCGCCGCCGGTATCATCCAGGCCTACGCGCGTCACCATGGCCTCACACCCACGCGTGATGAATGGTACGAGCTCGCCCTCAGCGCCGAGCACTTCCAGCATGGCCGGTCGAGCGGCGCCGATATTGCGGCCGTAACTTGGCGACAACCGGTGCGCCTGAGCCGGGACCAGGCTGGGGCCACCACCATCACCGCGTTACACGAATCGGCCATTCCCACAGAGCTGCTGCGCCACTGCTACGTCGTCCACACTGGCCGCCCCCGGCAATCAACGGCCGAGATGGTCGCGCACGTGCGCGCTTCCCACCACCAAAACCCCACCCTCATCCAGGCCATCGAGGCCAATACGCAAGCGTTCCTAAACCAAACCCCCGATACCCTCACCGAGCAACAATTCATCGAGTACATCAATACCAATGGGCGCCTGCTCGAGCAGCTCGGAGTAGCCACGAGCATAAGCCAAGACATCAGCCGGCAAATCCGCGAGCGCGGCGGCGCGGCCAAGGTTTCCGGGGCCGGCGCACTAGGCGAGGGAGCCGGCGGCGCCCTAGTTATATATCTCGCCGACCGCGCCCTGCTCCACGAACTAAGCGCGCGGTACGAGGTTTACCATGCCTAATGTCGTCGTCTCAGCCCCCGGCAAGCTGCTCCTGCTCGGCGACCACGCGGTAGTGCACGGCCGCCCTTGCCTGGTTACGGCCATTGATCGGCGTCTCACTCTGTCCGCCCGCCTCACCCCGAAGCCCATCTTCCAGCTCATCGCCCCCGAGCTCAGCTTAGTTGGCTACCAAAAACCGCTAGCCGGCATCGCTTCCGGCCCGGTCCCAAAGGCGGCCGAATACGTTGAATACGCAGTAGCGCAATTTATTCAAAAATACCCCCTGAGCAGGGGAGTGCAGATAACCGCCGGAGTCAACGAAATCGGCGGCGAATTTGGGTTTGGCACATCCTCGGCCGTCACCGTCGCCACCATTAAAGCTCTGTCTGAATTATCGGAGCAAAATTTGAGCAACCGGGCGGTCTTCGATCTGGCCTGCCAAACAGTCCTAGCCCTCAAAGGCGTCGGCTCAGGCGCCGATATCGCCGCGGCCACTTATGGCGGGCTCCTGCGGTTCGTCACCGGCGGCGCTAGCATCGAGCCTCTTGCGGTTAGGCCGTTTAACCTAATCGTGGCCTACAGCGGCCACAAAGCCAATACCCCGATGCTCATCCGGACCATGAACGCAAAGCTAAAGCTCTATCCCGATATCGTCAACGGCCTATTCGATACATCCGAGCAAATCGTTAAAGGTGCACTACAGGACCTGAAAACGAACAACTTGGCGAGGCTGGGCGAATTATTCACGATGCACCAGGGCGTCCTAACTGCACTCGGGGTCAGCACCCCGGAGCTTAATACCATCTGCAGCATTGCCACCTCAGCCGGAGCCTACGGCGCCAAATTATCGGGCGCGGGCGGCGGCGACTCCGCTATCGTCCTTGCCTCCGCCACCACGTCCAAGCCGGTAATGCGGACGTTGAGCCAAGCTGGTTTCGCCTGCCAATTGCTCCAAACCGGCGCCGAAGGCGTGAGGGTGGAGCGGCAAAGCGTAGAATGACTGTAATGAAAGCCACTGCCATTGCCCCAACCAATGTCGCGATCGTTAAATATTGGGGCAAGCAACCCGGCAGCGAACGTCTCCCCACCAACTCCAACCTAGCCCTCGTGGTAGATAATATGCTCACCACAACCACCATCGAGTTCTCGCCCAAATACTCCGCCGATTCATTCACGCTCTATGGCAAGGCTGTAACCTCGCTCACAGAAATTGGCAAACTCACCCATCACCTCGACCTCGTCCGGGCCACCCGGGGCGTAGCGTTCCGGGCTAAGGTCGTGAGCCAAAGCAACATCCCTCCATCTTGCGGCTTTTCCTCCTCGGCCTCCGGGTTCGCCGCGCTCACCCTCGCCGCCACCCAAGCCCTGGTACTCGAGTTGCCCGACACGCAGCTATCGGTGTTGGCGCGGCTTGGCTCAGGGTCGGCCAGCCGCTCAATGCCCCGGGCCGGCGGCTTGGTGCAGTGGCGCATCGGCGCCGCTAGCGACCAATCCTTGGCCGAAACCGTCGCCCCGGCCTCCGGGTGGCC
>CAZGZY010000021.1:0-11250 GCA_964530365.1 uncultured Candidatus Saccharimonadales bacterium | reverse complement strand
AGCGGGTTTTAACGAGGGCGGGGTGGCGTTGGCGGCGCAGCCGCGCTATTAGGTGGATGCCGAGGGGTGGGAGCAGGGTGATGAAAATATAGCCAATGCGCGACCAGATGATGTCGGGGGTAGACGAGCCGCAAACGTTAAACTCGGCCAGTTGGAAGCCGGCTAGGCAAACGAGCATTACGAGGATGAGGCGGCGGCTGTGGTTGATGACATATCGTGTGGCAACCCACACCGCCAGCCCGAGCTCGATGGCGATGGTGGCGAGCATGACGGGCGGTGAGAAACACAGAAGGGTGGTGCTTTTGAACAAGCCTCGCATAGTTTAAGCATAAGAGACTTGGCGGCCGGGTTCAATGGGCTTGCTAGAGTCCGAGGCGGCGGGCTATGTTGGTGACGGTGTTCACATAGCTGGTGGAGTGGTTGTAATTGTAGAGCGCGGTAGAGTACCGGCCCTTGTCGGCCCCACCGGCCCGGAGATAGTTGCCGGCAGATAACATGGCGTCGTCGAGGTTGTGGATGTCTTTGGCGCCGTCGCCGTTGCCGTCGAGCGCGTAGTGGTTAAAGGTTGAGGGCATGAACTGCATGGGCCCGGTGGCGCCGGCATAGGAGGTGCGGGCGGTGGAGCCGCTTTGGCCGGTTTCGACGCGGTGGACGGCCGCTAGCAGCTGCCAGGGGGTGCCGGTGCGGGCTTGCACCGAGAGGTAGAGGCCGGCGTAGGCGGGGTTTAGCCCGGCGGCGGAGAGTTTAGCGGCGGCCGCGAGCGTCGGGTCGGCGGCGGGTGTGGCGGCTGGGGTGGGTGTTGGGGTGGCCTGGATGTCGGCTAGCTTGCCGGCGGCCGGCGAGGGGCTAGGCACGGCCGAATCGGCGGAGGCCCAGGCTGGGGCAAAGGCGTCCTTGCGTTGCTCGTTGCTCGAAAGGTACTGCCAGGCGTTGAGCGCGATGGCCAGCAGGGAGCTGAGTAAGATGGTGGTTTTGAGGTTGATCTTCATAGTTGCCCCACACTCGGAGTGCGATGGGTCATTTTGCGCCTCAGGCGGATGGTTGGTCAACCATAAGCGGCTTGGGGGAGCCAAAACACTCTCTTTTGGGGTGGTGGTATGGCGAGGTCTGGCGGAGCGGTCATCCGCAACAGCTAATAGATAACAAGGTTATATAATGTAGCCGGAAATGCCTTTACTACGAAAGAATAAATGGCTTTGCCAAGCAATTCATGATTACCCTATATAACTTTGTTATCGATCGGGATAGCTGGGTGGGCAGATCTTTTGGCCGGCTGGATGGCACGGATATGTGCGTATCGCCTGAAATGCGTATAATGAGCCCATGAAAGACTGTATTTTTTGCTCAATTGCCAATGGCAATGACGAATCGAAGCTTTTGTGGCAAAACGACGTGGCGGCGGCGTTTAAGAGCATTGAGCCTAAGGCGCCGATTCATGTGCTAGTAGTACCTAAGCGCCATGTGAAGAATATTGACGCTCTCGACGATGAGGTGCTGGCCGGCCAGATGATAATGGCCGTGCGCGAAGTCATTAAGAAGTTGGGCTTGGTGGAGGCAAATAAAGTGCTTATTCACGGGCTGGAGATTGACCATCTGCATTTTCACATTATGAGCGACGAACGGTATAAATTGGACGCCGCCTAGATTCTTGCTCAGTAAGGCCAAATCTGATACTATAGCTCGAGTAATTCATTTGTAATGTCCCAACGCTACCCGAAAGGAGGTGATTAACATGCTTCAAGTTACCCGAAAAGACGACAAAGAGTCTCTCGAGAACATGATTCGGCGCTTTAACAAGAAAGTGCAGCAATCTGGTGTTCTCGGTGTCGCTCGCCGTGGCAAGTACTTCGAGAAGCCTCTGACCAAGCGCGCCCAGCGCGAGATCGCCATCCGAAAGTCGGCCCGCAAGGCAGCCAAGGCGAAGGCATACCTCGGCAAATAGGTTGTAGGTTGCAAGAAGAAACCCCGTAACCTCCGGGGATTTTTCTTTGGTCTGTTACAATAGGCTAGAAAATAGGACACTTAGGTGACAATCGCGGAACAATTGATGGAAGACATGAAGGCCAGCATGAAGGCTGGTGAGGCCGGGCGCACCGGGACTTTGCGGCTCTTGCGGGGGGCGCTCAAGAACGAAGAAATTAAGGTGGGGCACGCGTTGGATGAAGCGGAGGCTCTGAAGGTGCTGGGGCGTGAAGCCAAGCAGCGGCGGGACTCGATTGAGGCATACCGCACGGCAAACCGCGAGGACCTGGCAGAGGTTGAGGAGCAGGAGCTGGCCATCATTGGCACATACCTTCCGGAGGCCTTGAGTACGGAAGAGCTGGGCCACATCGTGGATGAAGTCATTGCCGAGCTCGGCGCGACGGACATGAAGCAGATGGGGGCCGTGATTGGCGGGGTGATGGCCAAAGCCGGCGCTCGGGCCGAGGGTGGCGTGGTATCGCGGCTGGTACGCGAAAAGTTGGCCGCATGAGCGAGCCACAAGGCCCGAAAAACCAGGTGGCCGACGACCACGCCAAGCGCGTCCATCCCGGAAGCCAGGGTAGCTTCATCCAGGGTTTCTTTCACGCAATGCATGGCGTTAGGCATGTTTTTGAGCATGAGCGGAATGCCCGGGTGCATCTAATGTTTGCCCTGTTGGCATTTTTGCTGGGGGTGTTTTTGCGGATATCGGACGCTGAGTTGGCTGCGGTGTTTTTTGCCGTCATCATTGTGTTTTTGGCGGAGATTTTTAACACGGCCATCGAGCGGACGCTGGACTTGATTGATATTCGGGAGAACCCCCATGTGAAGCTCATTAAAGATATGTCGGCGGGGGCCGTGCTGGTGGCTGCGGCGGCCGCGGTTATGATGGGGGTGGCGATCTTTGGGCCGTATCTGGTGAGGTTGCTATGGGCGAGTTAATTGTGCTAATGGGGCCAACTGGGGCTGGTAAGTCGGTGCAGGGCGATATTTTGGCCAAGGATTTGGGCGGGGTGCACCTGTCGAGCGGCAACTTACTGCGCCAGGACCCCCGGACGGCCGAGAAGCTGGTGAGCGGCATGCTAATGCCGGAATCGGAGATTGAGCGGGTGGTGGGGGCGGCGATTGCCGCGGTGCCGCAAGACCAGCCCATTGTGCTCGATGGCACGCCGCGCACCGTGGACCAGATTCACTGGCTAGACGGCGAGCTGCGTCGTGACGGCCGGGAGCTGAAGCGGGTGATTATGGTTGACCTGGGACTAGACACCATCATGCAACGGCTGCGGTTGCGCGACCGAGCGGATGACGCGCCGCAGGTGATCGAGGTGAAATGGAACGAGTTTCAGACGAAGACCAAGCCGGTGGTGGAGGCCTACCGCGAGACTGGTTTGCTCCGGGTAATCGATGGCAGCGGCAGCGTTGAGCAGGTCGCGGAATTGGTGAAGGCCGCGTTGGCATGATGAATCAGGTGAAAACCCCGGCAGAGATCCGGCGGCTGCGGACTAGCGGCGGTATTTTGGCCGAGGTGTTGCGCCGGCTGGTAGCCATCTTGCAGCCTGGCCAAACCACGGGCTACTTGGGTGAAGTGGCGGCCAGAGAGCTCGAAGCGCTGGGCGGTAAGCCGACGTTTTTGAATTACCGGCCCGACCGGAGCGTCCGGCCATTTCCCTCAACTATTTGCATCTCGGTAAATGATGAAGTGGTCCATGGCATCCCGGGCCCGCGGGTGATTGAACCCGGCGATCTGGTAGGGCTTGATTTTGGCGTGGATTTCGAAGGCATGTTTACCGATGGTGCGGTGACGGTCGTGGCGGGGGGCAAGCCCACGCCGGCCCAAGCCCGGCTGCTAGACGCCACGCGGCAGGCGCTGGACGCGGGCATCGCGCAGGTGCGGCCCGGAGCTCGGGTGGGTGATATCTCGCACGCCATTGAGCAGCGGTTGCGCCGGGACAAGCTGGGGATCATTGAGGAGCTGAGTGGGCACGGCGTAGGCCACCAGGTTCACGAGGACCCGCTTATCCTAAACTACGGCCGGGCTGGCACGGGCCCGCGTTTGAAGGCGGGGATGTCAATCGCGATCGAGCCGATGGCGACCTTAGGCGGGCGCGATATCGTGGTAGACACCGACGGCTGGACGATAAAGACTTATGACCAAAGCCTAGCGGCCCAGTTTGAACACACGGTGATTGTGACCGAAGACGGCTTCGAGGTTGTCACTGTATAAACTATTTGTTCAATAGCATAATTACTGATCTTGACGGTTGCGTTGTATACTGAATGAAGACAGTGATTGCGCAATACCTGGCACAAGCACTATAATATGAGCCATAGGAGACCGGACGCGAGTGGCCGCAAAACCTGCAGAAGAAATTTACGTCGGATTAGATATTGGCAGCACGAAGGTGTGCTGCATTGTTGGTTTGCACGAGGAGGGTTCGGCGCTGCCTAGCGTGATTGGCGTTGGCACGGCGCCTACGAGCGGCATGCGCAAAGGTGTGGTCGTGGATGTGGAAGAGACCGTGAGTTCGATAACCGCGGCGGTGGATGAGGCTGAGCGAATTTCCGGCGTGGCGATCGACCGCGCCACCATTTCGATTGACGGCGGGCATGTGATGAGCCAGAACTCCAAGGGCGTCATAGCAGTGGGTCGGGCCGACCAGGAGATCACCGTGGATGACCTCGCCCGAGTGGAAGAGGCGGCGACAGCTATCCAGATGCAGCCCAACCGCGAAATTATCCAGGTGTTCCCGCGGTCGTACTCGGTGGACGGCCAGACCAACATCAAGGACCCGGTGGGGATGCACGGCGTCCGGTTGGAGGTGGAGTCACATATTATTACCGGCTCAGTGCCGGCCATTAAGAACCTAGATCGCAGTATTCACCAGGCTGGTATTGCCATTCAAGGCCAGGTGCTCGTGCCTTTGGCCGCCGCTCGGGCCGTGCTCACCAAGCGCCACAAGGAGCTGGGCGTGGCGTTAGTGGATATTGGTGGCGGTACGACTGGTGTGGCGGTATACGAAGAGGGGGACATCCTGTATTCGAGCGTGATTCCGGTGGGCGCCGGCCACATCACCAACGACTTGGCGATTGGCCTCAAGACGAGCATTGATACCGCTGAGAAGATTAAGCTCAAGTACGTGCGCGCCCATACCTCCAAAGTGAACATGACGGAGAAAATCCGCATTGAGGAGCTCGATAGCGAAGATAACCTGATTACGCGCAAGGAATTGCAGAATATTGCTGGAGCTCGTTTGGAGGAGATCTTTCACTTGGTGCGGGCTGAGCTGCGTAAGGTTGGCAAGGACGTGATGCTGCCGGGCGGTGTAGTGCTCACCGGCGGCGGGGCAAAAATGGCGGGTATTGAAGAGTTAGCCAAGGAAATGTTGCAGCTGCCGGCTGTGGTGGGCAAGCCTGAGGGCTTCTCGGGCATCGTTGACCGCATCAACGATCCGGCCTTTGCCGCGCCCATTGGGCTGATGCTAGAGAACATGAGCCATGCCCAAGAGGAGCCGGCTCCCGGCGCGGGCATCAGCCACACCGTGGATCGCATTAAGGGCATCTTTAAGAACCTGCTTCCATAAAATCTATCCTGAGTTGTGGAAAACTTAGGAAAAATTCGTTTTCGATGATTTTTTCTTTTCCCCTTGAAAATGCTTTGGCTTTGATATCTAGAGGCCTTATATTAGGCTCAAAATCGATACATTGAATATATTTTTTGCTCATTCCAAACATACCATTTAGCCTGAATAAGTAATTTGCATTCATTTTGCAGGACGTTTATAGTCAGGCTTGTACTCGTCGGCAACAGCCCGAGTTCTTGGTGGTAAGGAGTAACAATCGCATGGCCGAGATTCTTCCCGATGTTGATACGTCAGCTCGGATCAAAGTTATAGGGTGTGGAGGCGGAGGCGGTTCAGCATTGAACCGGATGATCGATGCCAAAATGCAAGGCGTGGAGTTTGTGGTGATTAACACCGATGCTCAAGCGTTGTTGCACTCGAAGGCTCCCCAGAAAATACACATTGGTCGCGAGACAACCCGCGGGCTAGGTGCCGGCGCCGATCCTGAAGTGGGTCGCAAGGCGGCTGAGGAGAGCGAAAAAGAAATTTATGAGGCTGTAAAGGGCGCCGACATGGTGTTCATTACGCTGGGTGAGGGTGGAGGCACCGGGACCGGTGCCGCACCGTTGATTGCCTCGGCGGCCCGGGAGGCCGGCGCACTGGTGGTGGCCATTGTGACCAAGCCGTTCACGTTCGAGGGCGAGCGTCGTCGCCGGAGCGCGGAGGCGGGCATTAATGAGCTCAAAGATACGGTGGACACGCTCATTACCATCCCGAACGACCGGTTGCTGCAGATGATCGACCGCAAAACGAGCCTAGTGGACGCGTTTGGGATTGTGGATGAGGTGCTGCAGCAGGGCGTGCAGGGTATTTCGAACTTGATTACGATTCATGGGCTCATTAACCTCGACTTTGCCGACGTGAAGGCCATTATGAGCAACGCTGGGTCGGCGCTGATGGGTATTGGCCGGGCGTCGGGCGACAACCGGGCTATCGAGGCCGCGCGCCAGGCGATTGATTCGCCGCTCTTAGAGACCAGTATTGAGGGGGCTCGCGGCGTGCTGTTTAATATCTCGGGTGGCCGCAACATGACCATGCACGAGATCGACGAGGCCGCCAAGACAATTACCGACGCCGTGGATCCGGACGCCAATATTATCTTCGGCGCCGTGCTTGACGACGCGCTGGACGACGATTTGCAGATTACCGTGGTGGCAACCGGCTTCGACTCCACCCGGCGGGCAGCGCCGGTGCATCACGAGCCGGCTCGGGCGGCCGCGGTGCCTGCCAAGCCCGCCCGTCACGACGAAGACGAGGCGGAACCCGAATTTGAGCCGGAGCCGGAGCCGTATTCCCCTCCGGTGATGCCGGCCCCGCGCCAGCCGTTTATCAACGAGCGGCCGCAGTTTTCGCCGGAGCCGGAGGTGGTGCCGATGCACCTGCCCAAGGCCGACCCCGCTCCGCCGCGCCGGTTTGCGCCCTTGGCTTCGATTGAGCCTGAGGACAACGATGCGGTGGTATCGGCTTATGAGGAGGAGCCCGAAGCCGCTCCGGTGACCTCGCACCACAAGACTCAGGCTCTGGCCGAGTCCGAGCTGGGGCTGCCCCTCGACGACGATGACCTGGACGTGCCGGCGTTTATTCGTCGCAAGGTGGAGTAGCCTCGCGCTCTGAGGCCCGCGTCCGCTCTGAGTATGACTCGCGAAAGTTCCCGTACCGAAATGTGCGGGGATTTTTGTGTAGGCGAGCTGTGAGGCGCGCCGGTGGCTGGAGCGAGCGTGCAGGTTGGCGAATATGAATCTATAATTGGCTCATGACCTCACGAACCGACCAAACAGTAGCGGCCTACGACCAATATTCTGAATTGTACGACCAGGAGGTGGCCGAGTTTTGGGAGAAATTCCCGCGCGCTACTGTGAAGGCTTTTTGCGGCCGGCTGCCTGGAAAGCGGGTGCTGGATTTGGGTAGCGGCAGCGGACGGGACGCGCTGATTTTGCGAGCTCAGGGGCTAGAGGTGACGTGCCTGGACGCGTCGGCTAAGATGGTTGAGATGACCCGAGGCTTGGGCTTTGAGTCGCGGCAGGCGCAGTTTGCCGAAATGAAGTTGCCCGAGGCGGGGTTTGACGGGGTTTGGGCGTATACGTCGATTATCCATGTTGCCCCGGACGAGGCGGCTCGAGTTGTCCAAAAGCTTGCTCGCGCGCTTAAGCCGGGTGGGGCGTTCTTGCTGGGGGTGATTCTCGGTGAGGGCGCGGGGATGGTGGAGCGCAAGACGATGCCGGGTGCGCAGCGTTATTTTAAGCGGTACAGCCGGGAGGAGCTCGGTGCATTGGTTTTGCCCCAAGGCTTTACGCTCGCCTATGAGGAGGAGTATCGGCCGCGTAATTCGGCTTATTTGAGCCAAGTTTATATTCGGACAAGGCTTGGGTAAAGCCGGCGGTTGCAACGGATTTTGCTTATGGTAAAGTGGATATTACAGATCGGGACACTAGTGGAGGGTGCTAGTGTGCCGGTTTTTGTTGTGGGCGGGCGGATGGTATAATTTGTGGTAATGATTGCCTATGTGATGTACAACAAGGGGACGCCGGCTGAGGGCGCTGCGACGGATTTGGTAGAGCGGCTGGGCCGCGAGCAAGTGGAGGCACAATTGCTGGACGCCGACAGCCCACACGGGATCCAGCTGGCCGAAAGTTACGATATTCTGGCCCGGCCGGCCGTGGTGCTCATTAAAGACGACGGGACTCCGCTCCAGGTTTGGCAGGGAGAGGACGGTTTGCCGTCGCCATCGGATGTGTCGTACTTGGCCCACCAATGATACTCGAGATTTTTGTAACGTTTGTTGACCTGTTTGTGTCGCTGTTTTGGGTGATGATTTTGGGCCGGATAATTCTGAGCTACTTTGTGCAGCCGGGGAACCGGCTCATGGGCTGGTTATTGGGCATGACCGAGCCGCTGGTATCCCAGGTACGCCGGCCGCTGCCGAAGACGCCGGGGTGGGATTTGGCGCCGCTGGTGACGCTGTTTTTGCTTCAGGGGATCCAATATTTGGTAGATGGGCTGATTCCCGGCTAGGCGCCTGGGAGTTATAATGCGGTTTTGCAAAAAGGAGGCATTGGTGTGAGAAAACTAGTAGTCTTAACCTTTGTGTCGCTCGATGGGGTAATGCAGGCGCCCGGGGGTCCGGAGGAGGATACGTCGGGCGGGTTTAAGTTTGGCGGCTGGACGGCGCCGTTTTTTGATGATGCGGCGGGTGAGCTAATGGGCAAGCAAATGACCCCGCCGTTTGACCTGCTTTTGGGCAAGCAGACGTATGAGATTTTTGCCGGCTATTGGCCGAAACATTCGAATGAGATCGGGCAAGTGTTCGATAAGGCCACCAAGTATGTGGTGAGCGACGAGGCGATTGACACAAGCTGGGAGAAAACGGTGCGGCTGCATGGGGACGTGGTGGCTCAGTTGCGCAGGCTCAAGGCCGGCGACGGGCCGATGTTGCAGGTGCATGGTTCGAGCAACTTGATTCAGACATTGCTGGAGCATGATCTGGTGGACGAACTGTGGCTCAAGACGTTCCCGGTGACGCTAGGTCGTGGCAAGCGGCTGTTTGGCGAAGGCGCGCGACCAGCGGCGTGGAAGCTGACGGAGTCAACGGTGACGCCGAGCGGGGTGATAGCGGCCAGTTATGTGCGCGACGGAGAGGTGAAGACGGGGACGGTGGGGGATTAGTCATCGGGTAGGCTCGGATAGGGCTATAATGAAGCAATGAAAGAACTCGCCGGGTCGGTTGCAATTGCACTTTCGATTGTTGGGTACATCCCGTATCTGCGGGATACGTTTAAGGGTAAGACCAAGCCGCATGCATTCTCGTGGACAGTTTGGACAGTTATTACCTTCATTGTGGGGGCGGCGCAACTCGCGGCCGGGGCCGGATGGGGAACAGTTCATAATCTCGTTACGGGCATAATTTGCCTGGTTATTGTCTTTTTTGCCCTTAAGAATAAAGACAAAGACATAAAGCGAGTTGACGTTTATTTATTCTGTGCGGCGCTGGCGGCGATTCCCATCTGGGTTATTACGAAGAACCCGACGTATTCGATCATTATGCTCACGGTGATCGATGCATTGTCGTTTGTGCCGACGTTTCGCAAGACCTGGCATGACCCGGGTAGCGAGACGTTTATAAGTTATGTTTTGGCGGGCATTAAGTATCTCGTTTCTCTGGCGGCTATAAGCGTGTATGGATTTACAACTTTGGTATACCCTATCGCGCTGATAGTGATGAATATTATTATTGTGGGGATTATTTTAGCGAGACACGGGGTAGCACGGTCGGCGCGGAGGCCGCTTAGCGCGGCGCCGATAGAGCATCCGGTGGATTGAGGAGGGGCTTGCGAATGGGCAGCGTGAAATGCGGCACGAAACGAGGGCTGTGTGATCTGTTGTCTACGAAGCCTTTGTGAGCGTGCGATTGAAGCTTAGCGCCAGGCCGACCCAATAGTTTAGGTCGCTTTCGGTCTTGACGGCCTCTGAGGTGAGAAACACGTAGCCCTGGCGTTCGCGGTCGCGCATGATGGCTGGTCCGGCGCCGGGCTTGGCTAGGGCTTGCTTGTAAGCATCGGGGCCGACGCGGACCATCATGAGGTGGTCTTCGTGGTCACCGACGCCCAGACAGAGCTTGCCGCCCACCTTAAAGCCGATGCTGCCAAACATTTTTCGCTCTTCGACGTTCGGGACGTCAGCGAGGGCCTGGCGGACGCGTTCGGTGAGTTTGGGGTTGTAGACCATGGCTTAACTTTGGGCCATAAACTGGGCTAGGCCCTGGACGTCAAAGATGATGGTGGAGGCAGTGAGCTGGTCGCCATCGACGGTGAGGAACTCGGCCACGTCGCAAACGCCGGTGTGGCCCTTGGGTGAGCGGACGTCATAGCGGGCGAGCACAGCCGCGTCGCGGTCTTGGATGATCATGTGGCGGATGTCGACGGCTGTGGTGGTGCCGAAGAAGCGGCCGGCGCCTTCGACGTAGGCGGCTTTGCCGTGCGCGACCTTGTCGAGATTGCCGTTGGTGAAGGTGAAATCGTCTGAGATGTATGACTGCCAGTCGCCGCCGTGGATGGCTTTGAAGTATTGTTCGATGAGTTCTTTGGTGGCCATAGATGCGTCTCCTTGTTGATAAACTGTAACGCCAGCGTAGCAATCTTGTTCGCTGCTTGCATTGGTGGAATGCACAAAGGCGGGCTGGCGCGAGAAGATGAGGATTTTGTAAGGTGGTATGATTTAATTATGATTGGCATCGCGCTTCTGCTCAGCCTCGTTGCGATTATTTTGACCATTGTTAGGCGGCGTGGTCATTGGAAGCTGGTTTTGGTGCTGGCAGGGTTGAGCATCGCAACTTTCTCATTGGTTGGGTTGTATGCGAATTCGTGTAGCGGTGATTTTTGCGGGATTGGCCAGGCGGTGATTGGGTCGGTGGTTGGGCTTGTTTTGGCTGTTGCCGCAGTGATTGTGGCTTATTTGCCGAATCGGAGCTCCACATGACGAACACACCTAAAACCCAACCCACTGACGGCGACGTCATGGCCTTCCTGGAGGCGGTGCCGGAGCCGCGGCGCGCGGATGGGTTGGCGCTGCTGGAATTATTCAAGAAAATTACCGGCGAGGAGCCCGTGATGTGGGGCGCGAGCATTGTGGGGTTTGGGCAGTACCACTACAAGAGTGAGCGCAGCAAGCAAGA
>CAZGZY010000020.1:0-11270 GCA_964530365.1 uncultured Candidatus Saccharimonadales bacterium | reverse complement strand
ACTGGCGGCGGTCTTGACGGCGTCGGCGAAGCTGCCGGTGGTTTTTTCGAGAGCTGTGATGAAAATATTGCCGAACGAATGGCCATCGAACGTGCCTTCCTCGAAGCGGTAATTGAAGAGGTCGCGCATGGTTTGGTCCGACTCGGAAAGGGCTACCAGGCACTGGCGCACGTCACCAGGGGGCAGGACGCCCAGCTCGTCGCGGAGGATGCCGGTGGAACCACCGTCGTCGGTCATGCTAACGATGGCGGTAATGTCGCGGATGTGGCGTTTGAGGCCGGTGAGGACCACAAATGACCCCGTGCCGCCGCCGATTACGACGATTTTTGGGTCTTTTACGAGTGTCATAGGCTAGAAGTTCGCTAGCAACTTATCGATTTCGGCAGGGAGATCGGTGATCTTGACGCGGGTTTGCGCCATGGTGTCGCGGTGGCGGATGGTGACGGCGTGGTCCTCGAGCGAGTCGAAGTCGACGGTAACGCATAGCGGTGTGCCGATTTCGTCTTGGCGGCGATAGCGGCGGCCGATGGACTGGGTTTCGTCGTACTCGGTGCGGTATTTACCGGCGAGAGAGGTGAAAATTTCCTTGGCGAGCGGGGTGAGCGTGTCTTTTTTGGATAGCGGCAGGATGGCAACTTTGACCGGTGCGACTTCGGGTCGGAATTTGAGTACTACGCGGGTTTCGTCTCCGACTTGCTCTTCGTGGTAGGCGGAGTGCAGGAGCGCCAGCACGAGCCGGCCCACGCCGACTGCCGGCTCGACGACGTGCGGGGTGTAGCGGGTTTTGGTGTCTTCGTCGAAGTAGCTAAGGTCCTTGCCGCTAGCGGCGCTTTGGGCCTTGAGGTCGAAATCGGTGCGGTAGGCAATGCCGTAGAGCTCCTTGAAGCCCATGGGGTAGTCGTATTGGATATCGGTGCTGGCTGCGGCGTAGTGGGCCCGTTCGTCTTTGGAGTGCTCGTAGAATTTGAGCGAGGCTTTGGGCAGGCCAATGGACAGGAGCCACTGGTGGCAGCGGTCGAGCCAAATCTTGTGCTCACGACTCCCCTCTTCGGGGTGTACGAAATATTCCATCTCCATCATGTCGAATTCACGTACGCGGAAAATGAAGTCGCCGGGGGTGATCTCGTTGCGGAAGGCCTTGCCGATCTGGGCGATGCCAAACGGGATGCGCTGGCGGCCGGTTTCCAGGACATTGGCGAACTGGGCAAAGATGCCGCCGGCGGTTTCGGGACGGAGGTAGGCGATGTTCGAATCGTCTTCCACGGGGCCGACGTAGGTTTTGAACATCATGTTGAACTGGCGGGCTGGGGTGAAAGTGCCGTTTTTGCCACAGTTGGGGCATTTGGTTTTGGCCAGAGCCTCGTCGAATTTGTTCAAATCCTTGGCTTCGAAGCCGGTGAGGTGGTCGGCGCGGAAGCGGTGTTTGCAGTGTTTGCAATCGACCATGGGGTCCACGAACGTATCGACGTGGCCGGAGGCCTTCCAGAGCTTGGGGTTTTGGATGATGGTAGAGTCGAGGCCGACAATGTTGGGGTGGGTGTAGACCATGAAGCGCCACCACAGGTCTTTGATATTTTTGGCTAGTTCCGTACCATAGGGGCCATAGTCCCAAAAACCGGCGAGGCCACCGTAGATCTCCGAGGCTTGAAAAACAAAACCGCGCCGTTTGGCGAGTGAGACGAGCGTTTCCATTGAAGGGGCGGTGGGGTTGGCCATATGACTCTTCCTAAAACCGTAAATTATCTGGGTGTGTAAGCCCAGTATAGTCGTCCTCACTGATTCGGCCAAGGCTAGCCAGGTAGGCCAGGTCGGCTTGGTAGATTGCCAGGAGCTCGGTGTAGCGGGCTGAGTGCTTGTCCGACAGGATACGCAAGGTGGCGATGGAGTCTTTGATGAACTCCTCAATCTCGTCGTCGAGCATCATCTCGCCTTCGGTTGAGGTGGGGTTGGCGATGATGCGAGCAGGTGGCTCGATCCCGGCCGCGAGATAATCGGCCAGGCGCCAGGCGAGTTCGGATTGTGGTAGTTTGGCGATTTTGGCGGGTTCATGCGCGCTATTTTAGCATTTTTGGGCGATTTGCCTAGGATACGCCTACAATCTCTCCCCAACTTCCCCGCGCTGTACTTGGGCAATAAACGCGGATGCCTGCCAGAGACCAATGATGGCGGCCCGGAGGTGGGTTGTGCCACCGATCTCGATGATGCCGATCGTAGCGCCGGCGTCACGGATGGGGATTAGGTAAGGGGCAATATCTGCGAGCGGGGCAATATTGTCGCCCCGGCTACCTAGGAACGCGTAGCGACCACCGGATAGGCCGCTAAATGGGCAATATTGGAACTCGCGCCAGGCTTGTTCGAGGGCTGGGAGGTCGATGTGGTGAGCCTCAAATGCCTGGCGGGCTTTGGGGAGGCGCCAGACCGATTGGGCAAGATTGCCTCCGGTATTAAAAACGCCCCATTTTAGTTCAGGAATGGTGCTTAAACAATCGTAGAGGATGAATGACCCCAGACTTGTTCCAAAGAAGCCGAATTCGGTTATGCCGCTAGCTCTAAACTCGGCAATCCGCGACTTTATATCGGCCTCAACGCGGCGGATGGCGGGCTCGAGGAGCGTGGGGTCGCCGGCTAGGAAGATATCGGTGGCGTTATCGTAGGCTATCACAGTGTGGCCGGCATGTTGCAGCCGCCAGATGATCGGCAAGACCATCCAGATACGGGTTGCGAAAGGGCAGACGAAAAATAATACGCTGGTTTGATGGTGGGCGCGGAAGGTGTGGCTTGGCATGGCTTTATATTAGCACCCGAAAAGCGCGGCCGAGGTGGTGCTCAAAGAACTCATCGCACAGGTAGAGGGTGGCTTTCGCGAGGGCCGGAGCGTTGGCGATTTGGCTGATGGTGGTGTAGGGGTAATCGGACAAGAGGCGCCAAAACTTGATGGCGGATTGGTCCATGACTTGCGCGCCGACGCCTGAGTCGGCTTCGCAGACGATGCCGCCGCGGGCCGCGTCGAAGCTGTAGGCTGCGGCGCTGTCGCGGCGGCCGCAGACGACGCAACCGCCCAGCTCCGGCCGGTAGCCGAGCACCTCTAGCAAGCGGAGTTTGAACCACAGCTCGGGTAGCGGGCCGGTGGCGCCGGCGTCGATGGCACGTAGGGCTTCGGCCAGCACCTGGTACAGCCGGGGCTGCGGTTGACCGGGTTCGATGAGGCGGTCGATGGCCGTGGCAATGGCGTAGGTGAGGCTGATGCGTGGGTAGTCGGCCACGAGCTGGTGCGGGTACCACAGGAGCCGCGCCGAGGTTACAACGTCTAGGTTGCGGCCGACGGCGAGCATGAGGTTGACCTCGCCGAACAGCTCCAGGTGCCCGCCGGCGCGGCTTTTGATCTTGCGCACGCCTTTGGCTACGGCGCTGAGCTTGCCGCGGTCGGGCGTGAGGAACCGCACCACGCGGTCGGCCTCGCCAAAATTAGTGCGGCCAATGACGATTCCCGTGGTTTGGTAGGTAGGCATAGGTTTATTATAGGTCTTTGTACCAGTCGGGGTTTGGTGGTTCGGTTTCGGCCTCCTGCGTGAAGCTCGTTATGAGCGCCCCGATTTCTGGCTGAGTGAGCTCGTAGTGGTGGCGCCGGCCTTTGGGGGTTTGTTCAACGATCCCGGCGGCTCGGAGGGCGGCGAGGTGTTTGGAGAGGGTATTTCGGGGGTAGTCGAGGCTGAGCGCGAGATCGGTGACAGTGGCCGGTCCGATATGGAGCGCCAGGATTATCTCGACGCGGACGGTGTGGCCGAGGGCGCGCAGCAGGCCGGCGGTCTGCTGGGGAGTTCTTCCTTCTAAAGGGGTGGTCGTGGGGTTCATACTGCTGTAGAGCGGCTTACTTTCTTAAAGCGTCATGTGACGATTCGGGCACATATTGGAGGGGCAGTTATTTTGTGGCTTGGCAAGGGGTTTATTCTAACACATGTTTAATATGTGCCAGCTTGAGCACATATGGGGTTTGAAAAATGTGCCCAGGTTTTGGCAGACACAAGCCCCGAAGGTCTCGTCGAAGGCTACTTTTCGGCGGCTTTAGCAGATTCGTTGTGGCCGGAGGCTTTGAGCACCTTGACGGCCTTTTGGACGACCTCGTCGGGGGTGTGGTGGCTCTTAATGAGGTAATCGTTGACCCCTAAAGCTTTGGCCAGTTCCTGGTTCATGTCGACTTCGGCTTGGCCCAGGTTGGTCAGCAAAATGACCGGAATCTGGCGCAGTTCCGGCTGCTTCTTAATTTCTTTGAGGACATGAAACCCATTGAGTTTGGGCATCAATATATCGAGCAATATAAGTTCCGGATGAAATTCTTTTAAAATCGCTAAACACTCTTCGCCGTTGGTCGCGACGCTGACATCGTGGCCTTCCAGCTCAAATTTTGCCTGGTACATTTCTACCAGGATGGTGTCGTCTTCGACGAGTAAGATCTTTGCCATGCGCCCACTCCTTAGCCTTGTGTCGTTAGTCTATCAGATACAATCGATCGCGCCAACCTACCCTATTCCAATAATGGCAGTTGCTTGGCTATGGGGAGCGAGAAATGGAACTTGCTCCCCTTCCCTTCCTGGCTGGTGACCCAAATGTGCCCATTGTGCGATTCTACAAGGTTTTTGACGATGTAGAGGCCGAGTCCGGTGCCACCGGCCTGGATGCTTAAGGGGTTGAAGATGCGGCCAAATTTGGTAAAGAGCCGGTCGAGCTGGTTTTTGCTAATACCGACACCGTGGTCGGAGACGGTGGTAACCAGTTCGTCACCTTGGATTTTAAAGTCGATTTCGACGACGGTACCGGGCATGGAATATTTGATGGCGTTGTCGATGAGGTTGAGCACGATTTGGTGCAGCCGGGTTTCGTCGGCCAAAACCAGCGGCAGGCGCTGGCGGCGGCGGACGTTGATCATAATTTGGTTGGCGGCGCCCTTGCCGGCGACCTCGCCGACCACCTCGGAGATGACGGTCTCCATGGCCACTGGGTTGATGGTGAGGTTGATTTTGCCCGACTCGATGTAGGTGGCGTCCATGAGGTCCTCTACCAGATCGATCATGCGTTGGTTGGATTGGTAGACGCGGCTGAGGTAGTGGTATTGTTTCTCGCTCAGCGCGCCGAAGTCGTTTTTGAGCGTCATAGAGAGGAAGCCCTTGATAGCGGTGAGTGGCGTGCGGAGTTCGTGGGACACGATGGAGATGAAATCGCTCTTAATTTCTTCGACTTCCCGGTCTTTGGTGGTATTGCGGATGATGGCGATGCCGGAGGTGACGCGGCCGGTGTCGTCGAAGATCGGCGAGTAGCTGATCTCGGTCCAGATACGTCCACCGGTGCGGTTTTCGATTAACTGCTCGCTTTTGGCAATGGTAACCCCCTCCCTCAGCACTCGCTCGATGGGGGTGATGGTCCCGCCGGCGCTATCGGGCCCGATGGTTTTGAAGATTTTGCCAAACGGTTTGCCGATGGCGTCGGTGGCGTGGTATTGGGTGATGTCGGTGGAGGCGGGGTTGAAGCCGACGACGACGCCGGAGCGGTCGAAGATCACAATCCCCTCTTCGGTGAAGCGGAAGACCGCCTCCCAGCGCTCGCGGCGGGAGTTGACGTCGTGGTAGAGGCTGGCGTTCTCCACCAGCACGGCGAGGCGGGTGGCCACCAGACGCAGGAGTTTGGCGTCGTGCTCGCTGAAGCCCTCCGCGCTGCCGCGGCTCACTAGCAAGACGCCGAGGGTCTTGGAGTGGTGCGTGATGGGCACGGCCAGTTGGTGCGGCTGGGCGCGCTGCCGGCTGTTGGCGATGCTGCGGCGGCCCGAGAAGGCGGTGGCGGCGATGTGCTTAGAGCCGAGGCCGATGGCCGGGGCATCATCGCGTTCCGGGTTGATGGTGTGCCGGCGGATGAGTTTTTGCTCGCCTGGGTCATAGAGGTAGATGCTGCCCGATGTGGAGCCGAGCAGCGTGGCGGTTTTTGACAGGTACTTTTGGTAGATGTTTGAAACGTTAAAGCCGACAATGCCGGAGAGCTCCGCTAGCTGGGATAATTCCCGCAAGTGGCGTTGGGCCTTGGCGGCCATTTCGTTGGCCTCAATGGTTTTTTCGATGAGCGGCGTAATGTCCCGGGCGGTGGCCACGGCGCCGGTGACCCGGCCGGCGATCATGATGGGCCCGAACGAGATCTGGATGTGGCGGTTGGTGTTGGTGAGGTGGCTGTAGCACATGGCTCGCTTGCCGTGGGTGACTTGCTCTAGGAGCCGCTCGATGTCTTGGTCGAAGCTGATGGTATTACCACTCTTGGCCATCTCGAAAATGCGACGGCCAATGGGTGGCTCGCTGAGGTTAAAGAGGCTCTTCCATTCCTCGTTGCACTCCATAATGACTGAATCGGTGTCCATCATAATGAGCCCATCTTGGATATTGGCTTGGAGGGTTTGGAGTTTTTCTTTTTCCAGGTAGAGCGATGTGATGTCGCGGATGCTCATTAGGACCCCGACAAGAACACCCTTAGCGTCGCGGTAGGGTGAGTAGATGGCTTCAAAGTATTGGGGGTTCGCCTCGTTTTTCGCCGAGAAATTGGTGCGCTCAACCTGGCCCTTGAGGGCGCTATCGATGGCCGCGCGGAGGGTCTCGGTTTTGATGTTGAGCCCACTAGATACGGCTTCGGGTTCGAGCGGAAACTCTTTCATGAGGGCATCGGGCGTGAGCTTAAGGAGGGAGCCGGCAGCAGCATTGAAATAACGCAGACGCCGTTCGAGGTCGAAAACCAGCAGGCCGTCGCGCATGAGGTTGCGGGTTTGCTCAATTTCGTTGGAGGCTTTTTGGAGGTTCGAGTGCAGGTTGGCGTTGGCGAAAGCGATGCCGGCTTGCTCGGCCAGGCTCTGGCTGAAGCGCAATTCGGAGTACGAGAAATGGCGGGGCGTTTTGGAGATTAGGGCCAGTGCGCCGACCGGCTCACCGCCCGAGAAAATTGGCGCGACTAGTAAAGACTTTATCCCTTCGCGGGTAATGAGCGAGCGGTCGCCGGAGAATGGGGCATCGGACGCATCGTAGAATTGGATGGGGCTTGAGGTTTGGACTAAGTGTTTAACGATTTTTGAATCGGCCGGCACTCGTAGTCTGGCGGTGTACTCATGGGATAGGCCAAGGGCCTGGTCGATGTAGAACTCATCTTTTTTCTGCGGGTTCGACAGCACGAGCGCTACGGCGTCGACGCGGAAGAGTTTGTGGGTGTGTTTGAGGAGGGTGATAGCGACCTTGTCGAAGTCGAGCGATCGGGTAATGGCTTGGGTGATGCGCTGCAGAGTCATGGCTTCAGCGAGGTTGGTCTTGACGGCATTGGCGAGGTTGACACAATGAAGCCGGGAGGCCCCCCCTTGGATAATAAGCTTTATGGCCGACGCCAAGTCTGGGTCGTCGCTGGGGGGCCCCCAGATGACAATGGCCCCAAGAGTCTCATCGTCGACATTGAGCGCGTGCACTTGGGCCGAATGAATCCCGAGTTCTTTTTGGATCTGGATTATGGCGGGTTGCCGTGCCCAGTTTGGGCCCGCGTTGGAGCGGGGTTCGCGCAGGGCGGCGGATAGTTGCGGGTAATGGATCTTGCCGCGTTGCTCGGGGGGAAGGATGTGCTCATCGATCAGGTCCGAGCTGCCGTCCGCCTCATACCCAAAAGCGGTCACCGGTGTTGCGGTGAGCTTGTTTATGGCTCTGGTAAGCAACTTTAGGAGCCGGCCAGGAGTTTCGGCACTCTCGAATTCGTGCAGAATCTCGCTGAGCTCGGTCAAGGTTGGTTTACTTTGCGCAACCTCTGGTTTGGACAGTGCCATGTTGCTCTTTGTGCCACCTTTCTGCCCCTTACCGTAGCATTTAGTGGTTGGTGGACTCAAGCATGAGACGGATGGAGATTGCCCTTCGGCAAGCGGAGATTTTATGAAGTTTGCACTAGACTAGGGGATTATTTTGGCTTGCGCGAGTATTTCGTTGAACTCAGTTGCGTATTTGCCATTTTCGTTTATAAACACTAGGACTTTGTCGCGGACTGCGACTACTACTTCGCGGGTGGTGCGTTTGTCTGGGAATGAGCCTGTAATATCGGTGGCCCCGAGGCCCGAGACGGTAATTTTGGTCTGCTTGAGCTTGCCGTTTTTAAAGCTGCCGGCGAAGGAGTTCAAGAATTGGTCGCTGGGGCGCTCCTGGAGAGTGATTCGCGCCCCCATAAGTTCATCGGTGCCACTAATGCGGCGGACAAAGTCGGGGTTGAGCACGAGGTTTACCTGGGTGCCATTTGGCTCTTGGTCGACGGTGCTGCTCCAGTTTTTAGGGAACTTGATCTCGAACGCCCCGAATTCGGTTGGTGCGGTATATGAGCGGAATGGAGACTCGGAGGCAAGTGTGTTTGCGATTTCATCGGCTTTTTGCTGGTCGGCCCTGGCTTGAGCGGCGGCAGCGGCCTTTTGGGCCGTGAGGGTGTTGGTGGCGGTAGCGGCTTTGCTGTAGAAGGTTATCGTGAGCGCGCCGAATATAACGGCGCCCAAGCCTAGTATGATAACGAGAATAATTAGAAATGGGCCGCCCGAAGCGCTCCGGCTGGGGGTGCTAAACGGCGTTGGGCTGGCGGGCGTGAGCGGTTGATTGTCCATGTTATTGCTTATGCTACAACCTTCCGGGGGTTTGTTCAAGGCGTGGTTGGGCGCGGCCCATCTTCCCCGTACCCGTAAATGTATGAGTTGGCCGAATGCTCAAGGGCTTTGCGCCCTGGGATGTCAAACACGTATGAAATAACCCGGGTGGGGCGGGTAATTTGGGCCTCGAGTTTTTTATTGAGGCGCGGCATATATTTGGGCATCAGGAAAACATATATGGCGTCGCACGGTGGCAGGTTAACTCGCCAGAGGTCGGCCAGATGGATCGTGACGAGTTTGCGGTAGCGCCAGCAGACAATTCTTGAGATGAGCACCAGAAATGGGTTAATTTCGTATCCGATGCCGCGCACACCGGTAGCGGCCGCGGCGCGCAGGAGCCGGCCGTCGCCGGAGCCGAGGTCGATTAGCGTTTGTCCGGGGCGTAGGGCTGATAGCTTGAGGAGCGGCACGCTGTCGCGCTTGAGAATGGGAACGTAGGGCGCGCCGAGGAACCCGCCGATGGCGAAGGCGACGGCGACGATGAAGCCAATGAGCAGGAGTAGCATTTAGGCCCCGAAGAGGCCGGTTTGCTCGGTGTCGTCTGGGTTGTCGACGAGCGGGGGCTGGTCGTTCTGGTCGGGTTGGCTGGCTTCGGCGGCGCTGGCCGAGAAGCGCTGCTTAATCTTCTCGACTCGGTTCTCGATGGTGGCCAAGTGGGTTTTGAGTTCGCTGGCCAGCTCCATGCCGCGCTCAAATTTAACGAGTCCGGCATCGAGGTCGACGTCGGACGACTCAAACCAGGCAGTGATTCCCTCTAGCTCTTTGAGGGCTTTTTCGAATTCAAACGGTTTTTCGCTCATATGGGCAATTGTAGCAGATAATTTCTTTCGGGCGACACCCGGGTGACCGACATGCGGCCACCCGGGTGCGTTGCGTCCGCGGGTGGTGAGCGGGACGGTTAGGCGGCCGGGCGAGGCTGGTCTTCCTCGGTACGCTTGAGAGTTTGGACTCGGCCCCAGGCCTCATCGACCGCTCCGCTGATGGCCAGTTGGCGCGGGTCATCGTTCTCCGCGCCTTCCAGACCGCGCAGCTCCCGGAGCTTGGCGCGGGTGTCGGCGCGGGTGGCACACCTGTGATTGGCCTGCTTGCTCGTTGCCAGCAGTTGGCCAAGCATTAGCAGCACGGCCGTGTCGGCCAGGGAGGGTGCGCTCGTTTGAGTGACCAACTCGACGCGTAAAGCCATCGCTCGGGTGGTGTCGACGTTGTCCCGGAACAGCTTCTCGTCGGGACTGGTGTCGTCCACCATCAGCGCGGCGAACGTATTCCAGCCGATGGCGAAGACGGCGCAGTGGTCGTCGAAGGTTGGCCCGGCGGTTCTAAGCCAGCTGCTCTGGACGTACGTCGGCCAGACCGTGGCGGGGGCGACGGTGCTAACAACGCTTTGACGGGGATCGCCGTTCTCGTCGTGTGTGATGTGCCGGCTGAACATGTAGATGGCTTTCCCGACCGGGTCGTCGCTGCCCTTGAAGCGGGCCGCGATAGCTTTCGCGCGTTCGCCGTTGTCGGTGACCTTGATGGAGTTGCCCGGGGGGCAAGGGCCCATCAACATTCGGTTCGTGTACTCCTCGTCCACAACAGCTCCTTGCGGGGTTGGGGGCGCTTACGGTGTTGTTGGCGCCCATCTCATTGGGACGGGTGCTACGATACTGATTTTAAGCTTGGGAGTCAAGCTGGCGTGGTGGCGCGACATTGGCCGCGAGTTGGCCTTTGGCGAGCTGGATTACGATTGGGTCGCCAGGTTTTACCACGGCCGGGGCGCGCACAAGCCGGCCGTCGTGCCGCACGATGGCGTAGCCGCGGTTTAAGGTGGCCTGCGGGTCGAAGCCGCGCAGCAGGCGGGCGAGGCCAGACAGCTGCGCGCGGCGGCCTTCGAGCAGGTTACGTTGACCCAGACCGAGGCGGTGCTCGAGGTTGCCCAGCCGCGCGCGAACCGGCGCCTGGGCCGCGCTGAGGCGCTCAAAGGCCCGCCAGAGCTGCGTGGTGAGCGCGGCGACGTGTTCCTGGGGCAGGCGCAGGTAGCGCTCGAGGGCGGCCAGGCGCTGCTCTGCCTCGGCCCGCCGGCTGGTGACGGCGCGGGTTATGGCCGCCTCGGCGCGCTGGGCCAGGTGGTTGACCGCCGCTAAGATTTCCGCGCGGTCTGGGACGATGAGGCGGGCGGCGTCGGTGGGCGTGGCGGCGCGGACGTCGGCGGCATAATCGGCTAGGCTAAAGTCGATTTCGTGCCCGACGCCCACAATAATTGGGGTGCGGCTGGCAGCCACCGCGCGGGCGACCGGCTCGGTGGAGAAGGCGATGAGGTCTTCGAGCGACCCGCCGCCCCGGATGAGCGCAATGACGTCCACCGGCTCCGGCGTGAGGTTGAAGTACTCGAGCGCGCCCACAATTTGGTCAGGCGCTGTTTGACCTTGCACTGTTACGTCGGCCAGCACAATCCGCACGCCGCTCCAACGGGCATTTAAAATTTTGATGAAATCGCTGTAGGCGGCCGAGGTTTGTGAGGCAATGAGCCCAATGATGCGCGGGAATTTCGGCAGTGGGCGCTTGCGCGCCGGGTCGAACAAGCCCTCGTTTTCGAGTTTGCGTTTGAGCA
>CAZGZY010000019.1:0-12184 GCA_964530365.1 uncultured Candidatus Saccharimonadales bacterium | reverse complement strand
CTTCGGACTGGTCGATGTTGTAATTGTCGGTGAGGCGGACCCACATGCCGAATTCGTCGAACGACAGGGCCAGGCCGATGCCGTAGAAAAGGGCTAGCGCCCGGCGGGAGGGCCGGTCCCAAACGAGCGAAATGAACCCAACGATCGCCAAAACGATGATGCCGTAGGTAAAGTGGTGGACGTGAACGCCGTGGACGTGGAAGAACAGGTCGGGGTAATGGTGGACGAGCCACCGGGCGACGGCGTAGGTGGGCAGAAAGCCGGCCAGCACCCAAAACGGGATCTGGCGGCGGCGGTTGGCGAATAACTCCCGGTAGGCATAGCCGATGGGGCGAAAGATTAACATAATTGGTATTTTAGCACTTCGCTAAAGCTTAGCGAGGATTAGCGCTTCAACTTGGGCTGGGGTGACCGGGCCAAAGTGACGCGAATCGGTGGAGCGGCCGGGGTTGTCGCCGGCTAGCCAGATGTGGCCGGCGGCGGTTTTGGCGACGCGCTTGATGAGCGGCCGGCCGGCCTGGCGGGCTACCACCACCTGGCCGGCGCGTAGCCCGCGGGCCCGAAACCAGCGCCAGCCGAGCAGCGTGTCGCCGGGTTGGTAGGCCGGCAGCATGCTCTCGCCGGCCACCCGGTAGACGCCGAGGGGCCAGAGGCGGCGCGGGAGCCAGGGGCGGCGTGAGCCACGGGCCGCCATTAGGCCTGCTTGGTGGCGGCGAAGATGGCGGCGATTTCGGCGATGAGGTCGAGCAATTTTTGGCCCTCAGCTGGCTCGGAGTGGTGCTTGCACTCCCCCGCCTGCTTGGTGGCGCGCCAAAACAAATCGTGGAGGTTCGGGTGCTTTTCGAGGTGCTCGGGCTTGAAGTAGTCGGTCCAGAGCACCCAGAGGTGGCGCTTGGCGAGCTCGGCGCGCTCTTCTTTAATGATGAGCGCGCGGGTGCGGAAATCGGCGTCGGTGTTGCCGTCTAGCTTTTTCATGATGGCCAGCACCGATTCGGCCTCAATGCGGGCTTGGGCCGGGTCGTAGACGCCACAAGGCAAATCGCAGTGGGCATAAACAGTTACAGCTGGCAAAAGGCGGGCTAACTTCATATATTCCTCCATTGGTTCCTGGTTATTATACGCTCTAGGATGGGAAGTGTTTTGGGCAACGTAGCAAAAAATAAGAAGGTTGTACGCGAATGGCGCTTACGTTTATAATAGGGGCATGACCCTCGTGATGGATGGAGTTCGCCCGACTTCGGCTAAGCTGAGGCCGGTGATAGCGCCGAAGCCCCGGCCGGTGGTGGCCCCGCTGGCCGCCGAGCCGCGGCGGTTTGTGGTGGGCATGGACGGCATTCGCCGGCCGGCGCCGATTACGCCGCGCGAGATGCTGGCGAACATGCAGGCGCCCGCGGCGGAAGCGCCGGCCATGGTGGCCGCTGCCATGTCGCTGCCACAGAAACCGGCGCTCCCGGCGTGGCGGCTGCCGTCTTTGCGGATGCCGAGCGTGGCCTGGCAGCGGCCGGCGATCGCCTTTGGGCTGGTGGCGACCGCGCTGGTGGCCTCGGGCTTGGCCGTGTCGGCGCTGGCGACACCCCGCACGTCCACTGCCCGCGCTGAGACCGCACCCCAGGCCGCCCCGCAGACTGCTGCCACCCCGGCGCCGGTGAAGGCCGCGCCGATCGTGGCGCCGACGCCCCAGAAGACCGGCCTGCAGCAGCTTCTAAACGACTTTGTGGCTTCCAACAGCGATAAATTTAGCATTATGGTGAAGGACCTCAAAACCGGCGAGACGGCCAGCATCAACCCCGACCGCGAGATGACCAGCGCCAGTCTGTACAAATTGTTTGTGGCGCAGCGGGTGTACCAGCAGATCGACCTCGGCCAGCTAGACTACAGCCAGGCCGCCGGAGGCGGGAGCGGGCGAAACATCGACCAATGCCTAACGATTATGATTAATATTTCCGACAACACCTGCGGGCGGGCGCTGGGCTCTATTCTGGGTTGGGGCGCCCAAAACCAGGCGCTGGGCGTGGAAGGTTACAAAGAGACTGACCTCTCGACCCCCCAGCAAACCTCGGCCGGCGACGTGGCGACGCTGTTTACCCGGCTGTACAACGGCACTTTGGTATCGGCGAACTCCGCGGACCGCTTTATGGCGTTGCTTAAGGACCAGCGGGTGAACAACCGGCTGCCGGTGGGGCTACCGGCGGGAACGGTGATCGCCCACAAAACCGGCGATTTGGATGGGTACGTGCACGACGCGGGCATTGTGTACGGGCCAAAAACTGACTATCTCGTGGTGGTGATGAGCGGGGCCTGGAATGCGCCCGGGAGCGCGCCCGGGATGTTTGCCGATTTGTCGGGGAAATTGTGGAATTATTTCGAACAGTGAAAGCGCTAACGTAGCGAATTATGCGCTACTTCGCTTATGGTTCAAACCTGGACGCCACGCAAATGCGGCGGCGGTGTCCGGATAGCCGGCCCCTAGGGCCGGCGCGGTTGGATTTCTACCGGCTGAGGTTTGACGGTTCGAGTGCAAATTGGTCGATGGCGGCGGTGGCCAATATTACCCCCTCAGCGCTGCGGATGGTGTGGGGGGCCTTGTACGAAGTGAGCGAAGCCGACCTGGAGCTGCTCGATGAGTTTGAGCATGTACCAGTGAACTACCACCGGTTTGTGGTGACGGTGGAGAGCGAAGACCACGGGACGAGTGAGGCGGTAACGTATTTGCGTACACCCAAGCAATTAGGTGCGCCGACGGCCGAGTACCTAGGCGTGGTCCTCAAGGGGGCGATGGACAACCATTTGTCGGTTGAGTATCTGGCCGAGCTGGTGGAGCAGGCCGCGCTCACCATTGGGGATTAGTCGCGGCGGGCAAACCGGTCGCCTTGGTGAAGCCAGAAACGGCCGATGTAGACCTTGACGTACGCTAGGGCGCCACGGAGGGGGTTCGATCTAAAGCGGTCGCCATTGGTGATGACGGTGATGAGTTTTGGCTTCATGTAGGCAATATGGCCGACTTTGGTGACCCGCCAGCCAAGCTCGATGTCTTCCAGGTCGCGGCAATCGGGGTCGAAACCGCCGGAGGCCTCGTAGGCCGCGCGTTTGATCCCGAAATTTGAGCCGGTGAGCCACCAATGGCCCATGATGAGCCGGAAGATGGCGTGCGTCAGCGGCTGCAAGCGATTGAAAAGCCAGTTGGTGAGGGGCGGGCAGTCGACGATTTGGCAGGTGCCGGTAACGGCGATTGATTTGGTGGCGGATAGCGCCGCGGCCAAGGTGGCCACCCAGTTGGGCGGCACGGTGGTGTCGGAGTCGGTGGAGAGCAGAAGCTGGCCGCGGGCGGCCTTAAACCCGAGCGCCCGCGCTCCGCCGCGGCCGGGTGTGGGGTGGTGCAGCAGATGGATGTCGGCGGCCGGATGCTGGTCGATGAAGGCTTGGATTAGCCCGGCCGTGGTGTCGGTAGAGCCGTTATCGACAACAATGATTTCGTAGGGCGGGGCGCCGGTTTGGTCGGCCAGCGATTGGAGGCAGGCCTGGATGTGGGCGGCTTCATTGCGCGCCGGAATGATAACCGAAACGGGCGGAGCGGCTTCAGTGGGGCGGGCACTCATGGCTCCAGCAGATCCGGCCGGTAGCGCTTGGTTTTCTCGAGGGCCCGCTCGCGACGCCAGGCCTGGATCTGTGCGTGGTGGCCGTTTTGGAGCACTTCCGGCACGCTCTCGCCGCGAAATTCCTGGGGCCGGGTGTAGTGCGGGTACTCGAGCAGGCCGGGCTCGCTAAACGACTCGTCGTGGGCGCTTTGCTCGCCACCCAGCACACCCGGGATGAGGCGCACAATGCTGTCGACGAGTACCATGGCCGGCAGCTCGCCGCCGGTGAGCACGTAGTCGCCGATGGAGTATGCATCGTCCACGTAGCTCATGATGCGCTCGTCGAAGCCCTCGTAGTGGCCGGCCAGCAGGATGAGACCGGGCAGCTCGGAGAACTTCTGGGCCGTGGCCTGGTCGTATTTGTGGCCACTCGGGGTCAGCACCACGACGCGGGCGCCGGGGTTCTCGGCCCTGGCGGCCTCAATGGCGGCCACCACCGGCTCGGGCTTGAGTACCATGCCGTCTCCCCCGCCGTAGGGCGTGTCGTCGACGGTGCGGCGCGCGCCCAGGCCAAACTCGCGCAGGTCGATGAGGTTGATGCGGGCGAGTTGCTTTTCCTGCGCCTTCCACATCATGCTCATGTCGAACGGACCCTTGAACATGTCGGGGAAGAGGGTGATGATGTCGATTTTGATCATGATCGCGCCTCTAGTTGAGGGAGCACCACCCCCAGGAGCACGCCCACACTTCGCCATTCTTGCATTTCACCGTTCGCGATGGCCTCACGGATTTCTGTGGGCGATAGTCGTACCACTTCGATTTTCTCGCCGTGCTCTAGCTGCTGGCCAGAGGCATTTTCGTCGTACTCATCGGTCTGGAAATAATACAAGTCCCATTCGACCGTGGCGCCGGCTGTCGCTTTGGTGATGAGTTTGAGGTTGCGTAATGTCACACCCACCTCTTCGGCGCCCTCTTTAATAGCAGCCTCGGCGGCGGCACCGGCAATGTCCTGGCCACTGGCTAGTAACTCGTGGTATTCCTGCAGAGTGTCGCGCACTTTGCCGCCCGGAAGCCGCAAATCAACCCCGCCGGTTTCTTGGCGGTGCTCGCGGCTCATTATCAGTTTGTGATCGGGGGTTATGACCACGAGGCGCGTCCCCGGTGCTCGGCGGTAGCGCTCGAACACTCTCCCGTCGGGCTGGTGAGCGTGGACAACCTCACCGATTTTCCCGGCGAATACAATTTGTTCTGTCGTCTGGCGCTTCACCGATTACAAGTCGAGGTCGTCGAGGTCGGCGAATTCGCGCTTGGTGCGGGCGACCATTTCGGCTTCGGGGTCGGATTCGGGCTCCGTCGGGGTGGCGGCTTCGGCGGGCTCCGCATCATTGTGGCGGGTGGTTTCGCGCGGCTCGGCGCCTTCCGGCTCGACAATCTTTAGGTTGACGCGGGCATCGTTGCGCGAGCCCAGCACCCGCAGCAGGGTGCGGATGCTTTTGGCGGTGGCGCCGGCCTTGCCGATGACCTTACCCATGTCTTCCGGGTTAACGGCCAGCTCTAGCAGTACACCCATGTCATCAACCGACCGTCGGACTTCGACGTCTTCGGGGTGATTAACGAGCGCTTTTACGACGTACTCGACGAATTCTTTATCCATGTCAGGCATTGTGGCACTCCTCCGGCGTTATGGACCTTGCACACATCATACCATTTTGCGGACGCAAAAGGCCCCTGCGTTTGAGAAAAACTGCGCGGGGCCCTTTGATGTGTGGTGTTACTTGGATTCGGTTGCGGCTTCGTTGTCCGCGGCAGTGTCGGTGTGGTCGAGGGTGGTGGCGTTGTCCTCGACGTCGGTAGCGGCGGCTTCGTTGACCTCGGCTACCAGCTCGTCGGCGTTAACGAGGGCCGGAATGGCGTCGGCCTCGGCCTCGGCTTCGGTTACCTCAGGGGCCTCAGTTTTGGCCTCGGCGGCGGCTTGGGCGGCGGGGGCCTCCACTACCTTGGCGGCTTTGGTCTTGAGCTTAACCCACTTGGGGAGCTCAACTTTATCGCGCATGAGCAGTTTGGTGACAGTGTTGGAAGGCTGAGCGCCATTTCCGAGGTGCTTTTGCACTTCGTCGTGTTTAATAACCAGCTCTTTGGTGTGCGGGTTGTAGTGGCCAAGTACAGCCACGAACTTACCCGTGGCAGCCCGTGCCGATTCGGCCGCGACGATGCGGTAGGTGGGATATTTGGTACGGCCGGTACGGGCCAGGCGAATAACTAACAAACGCTTAATTCCTAATTAACAGCTACAGATTACAACGGACTTGATTTTACCCTGAATTGAGGCTGGAAGTCAAGGGATGGCTTTAGCGGGCTGCCAGGGCCGTGGCCGCTTCGAGACGCATGGAAAGCAGGTGCGAAACGTGCTGGTCGTTTATGGTGACGCCGTACAGGACCCGAGCCGCTTGCATGGTCTGACGGTTGTGGGTAATAACGATGAGCTGCGAGTGCTCGCCCAGCTCGGCGAGGATGGTGGCCAGGCGGCCGGAATTGGCCTCGTCGAGGGCGGCGTCGATCTCATCGAGCACCACGAACGGGCTGGGGTTGACACGCAGGATGGCGGCCAGCAGCGCCACGCCGGCCAGAGCGCGCTCGCCACCGGAGAGCGCCGTGAGGGAGACGAGCCGCTTGCCCTTGGGGCTGGCCTTAATGATGATGCCATAGGCGCCGCCCTCGGTTTCCTCGAGCTCGAGCGAGGCTGTGCCACCGTCGAACAGGCGGGTGAAGTAGACGCTAAATTGCTCAGCCAGGGCCTGAAAGTTTTCTTTGAAACGCGTGCGGATGAGCTCATCGAGCTCGGCGACGATGCGCTCAAGGTCGCGGCCGGCGGACTGGAGGTCGGCGATTTGCGTGTTGAGTTCTTGGGAGCGGGCGCTTACCTCCTCGTACTCGGTAATCTGGCCGAGGCGGGTCTGAGCGCGGGCCTCAACCAGAGCCTCCGCTTGGATGAGTTGGCGCGAGAGCTCGTCCGGGGGCTGGCCGCCAGACGCGGGGGCGGGGTTGGCGATGCCCCAAGCTTTGGCCTGGGCGTGAACCGACGCCAGGCCGGCCTCGGCTTCGGCGACGGTGGCCTTGAGCTGCGTCTGCTCGAGACCGGCGGCCACCGCGGCCGCTTTGGCCCGCTCCAGCGCCGCGGCGAGATGGGCGTGGGCGAAGGTGTCGCCCGGCGTGGCGCTGAGGGCGCGCACCTCGCGGCGACGCCCTTCCAGGCGCTGGGTGGCGGCGGTGAGCGCGACGGCGGCCTGGGCGGCGTGCTGCTGAGCCTCGGGCAAGCTGGCGGCGGCGGTTTGGGCCGCTTCCAGGCCGGCCGCGAGCGCCGCAACCTGTTCGCCGGCGCGGCGCGCGGCTTCCCGCTGGTGGGCCAAGTCGATCTCCAGCGAACGGCGGGTGATGGTGATATTGGTCTGGTGCTCAACGGCGGTTTCGCGCTTGCCCATGGCGGTTTCGAGCTGTTTTTGGGCGGAACTGATGCCGGCTAGCAATTCCGCTGCGCCGGTCCGGGTGGCGTGGCTGAGCAAACGCCCCGCCTTGTGGATCAACAAGCGCACCTCGTCCATGGAAACCGTCTTGCCACCGAGGCTAACGGCCAAGGTGCGAATGATTTGCAAAGCGTGGTCCACGTATTGGTCGCGCGTGCCGTCGTCGGTGCTTTTGCTAATGGCCACTAGCGCGCTCTGGGCCGCGGCGACGTCGCGGCTGGCGCGTTCGACGGCCTTGAGCGCCCGCGCGGCGGCCTCGGCGTTGGACGCGAGTTCTGCCTCCAGCTCAATCTCTTTGGCTTGGGCGTGGCCCAGCCCGGTGCGCGCGGTTTTAAGCTGACGCTCCAAGCCCTCTGCCTGTTCGCGGCCGCGTTCGATCTCGGCCACCGCGTTGTGCGCATCTGTCAGTTTCATCCCCAGTTCATCGCGCTGGCTTTCTAGCGCGGCGAGCGACAGCTGCAAACGCTCGCGCTCAGCTGATAGGCCGGCTTCTTTGGCAACAGCCGCCTCCAACTTCCGCTGGGTTTCGGACTGGTCGTGCCGGAGACGGTGCGCGGTGGCCGCCACAACCTGTAGCCGGTCGGCCGCGGCGCGCTGCCGGGCCTGCCATTGGGCGAGCCCCGCCGCCACAACCGCGGCGCGCAGCTGAGCCACCCGCCGCTCTAGCGCTTCCTGCTCGGCGGCGTCGGCCACCGCCCGCTCCAGCGAGGCTAGGCGCGGCGACAGCTCGGTGGCAATGTCGCGCAGGCGGGTGAGGTTGGCCTCGGTGGCGGCGAGCTTGCGCAGGGCCGATTCGCGGCTGAGCTCGGGCGCTCGGATGCCGGCGGCCTCGTCGAAGAGCAGCTTGCGTTCGGCGGGTGACGACAGCAAGAACGAGTCGATCATCCCCTGCCCAATCACGGCGTAGGTATTGGCCCCGAAACCGGCCTCGGCCAGCAGCGCCTGAATGTCGCCGAGGCGCACGCTGCGGCCGGCCAGACGATAATCGGCCTCCCCACTACGGTACAGGCGACGCGATATCTCAACCTCCGTGAGATCGATCGGGAAGGCGCCGTCCTGGTTATCAAACAGCAGCACGACCTCGGCAAAGCTGGCCTTGGCGCGTTTGGCGGTGCCGGCGAACACCACCTCCTCGCGGTCGGTGAGCCGCAGCCGGCCCTTGCTCTGCTCGCCCAGCGCCCACCGCACCGCGTCGGCCAGGTTACTCTTGCCGGAGCCATTGGGGCCGACCACGCCGGTAATACCGGGCTCGAGGTCGAGCACGGTTTTACTAGCAAACGATTTAAAGCCCGTGAGGGTAATTCGCCTTAAGAACACTCGAACATCAGCTCCAACACCATTAGCAATATTGTAGCAGGTCGGGGTGGTGGGTGGCGGGGCCTGCGTGGTGAGGGATTCTGAGTGGCGCTGGCGGTTCTGGGCGAAGTTGGCGAGTTAGGCGGGGCGCGCAACACGCAGGGCCTGGCATTGGCAATAATTGTTAATGTTTCAAATTTAGTGCTTTTTGTGCCTTTATTGAGCCATTATTCGAACGACACCTGAAACATTGGCAATTTTTGCCATAGGTGCGGGCATGTGGGGGCTCTATGTGTTAGCTGCGAGCTGTCTCCCCTCTCACCCGACGAACGCGACCATTCATGCAAGCGGCAACCGCGACAGAACCGGCGCCGGGTGATTCGAGGAGTCAGTTCTGCGCTCTACCCCACTGCGCCAGCGATGGCAAAGACGAGTGCTCAAATGACGAGCCGCCGCCCCTAAACGCAGGGCGGCGGCAAGCATGATCGTCCGCCCGGAGGGGCCAACGATCAGGTGGTGACTCGCACGAAGCGAGCGAGCCGGTGGATGACGGAGGTGGTAGTAGCCGGAGGCTGCCAGGTTTGGCGCGGGGGCGTTGCCATGCGCGCCAAGGCACCGTCGGCATAGAAATGCCGGGAAGCCTCAACGTCGGCTTGAGTAGCCGAACGCGGGTCGAGGCCGCCTCGCTTAAGTTCGAGGCCGATCCGGGCGCCGAGTTTGCCGCCGAGCAGCACGTCTACCTGATCCGGCAGAGTCCAGCGGTTCGCCAGTAGCCAGAGGTGGCCGGCGTCCGGGATGACGATCAGATCGCCGCCGGACAATTTGCTCGTGTTTTCTGCGTCGGCCAGCCCAACGATCGGGTCATGGCCGCCGCAGAACACGAACGTGCAGATTCGGTGCTTCCGCAGCGAGCGCAGCATGTCCACGGTGGGCGGGCCGTTTAGCATCGCTTGGAACGCGGGTATGAGCTTACCGGGATGACGCAAATAGCGACGCCAGGTGTCCGAGCTCAAGGCTCGGAGCGTGGTGTCTTCGTCGGTTTCGCCCAGATGGAGGAACAGCCGCAGGAACTCCGCGGCAACATCCCAGGCTACCGGCAGAGTGCGCCAACGCAGGAAGCTCTCTCGGGCCGCGCAGACTTGCTCGTCCCAGTGTTGCCCCGTGATCGCGTTAACGAGACCCACGGCGATGGCTCGTTTGGGGCAGTCTTTGACCGCTTGGGCCACCACCTGCCCGCCGAGCGAATGCCCAACGAAAACCGCCCGTTCGATACCCAGGGCATCGAGGGTGCACAGTAGCAGGTCGGCGTAGGCCTCGATGCTGTTGTGGTCGGCGCTGAGGCCTGGGGTTTCACCGTGGCCGGCGAGGTCGACGCCAATTACTTTGACACGGCGAGCTATTAGACCGGTCGTGAGCAGATACACCAGGCTACTGCCGGTGTACCCACGAGCTACTACGAGCGGGACACCATTGCCGCCAATGCGAACGACGACGTCGATGGCGCCATGGTGCCCGCGAGGGCAGTCAGGCACGCGAACCAGAACACGCTTGAGACGGACGGGGCCGTCGTTTTGTCCTGGCGCTGATGCCTGGCAATACGACGGGATCCCCGTCATCTGTCATCACCTCGAATGTCGAAGAACCAGCACTCGGCTGGTTCGAAGCCGGTAGTGCAGTAGTATAGATATACTACAAAAAGACGCGCATATAAAGCCACATTTCTGTGACATTGCATAATTTCGAGCCTATCTGCTAGCGGAGATGGCGCGCATACATGAAAAATACGTAGATAACCTATGCATAGATGAGCTACGTATTTTCGCGAGGTGCGCGGGCCTACCCCCGAGCGCGGGCGGCTAGTTGGCGTCTAGCATGGCGATGTAGTGGAGAACGCGCCTGGGGAAAATGACTGTTTCCATAATGATCGTGCCGATGTGACCAAAGATATGCCGCTCCACTAGTTGCATGCGGTTGCCAGCGGCGGTTTGCTTGGCAACTTCGGCCCGAACATCATCTGGGTCGATCAACCGGTCGCGCGTGGGCAGCACCATCACGGTAGTGGTGTGGCGGAGGGCGGCGGGGTCGGTGTACATGTTGACCGATTCCCAAATTTTCGCCAGCTGCTCGTACGTTTGCGGCCAAATTTTTGGACCTTGGGCGCGGTGGGCAACCTTCACGATATCGCCACCGGTAATACTCACGGCCCGGGTAAACCGCTGGTCGCGGCGCATAATGTTGACCGCGACGAGTACCCCCAGGCTAATGCCGAGCAATAATACCGGTTGCTTTACGTCTTCGATAAACCGGGCCGCTTCCGCCCGCGCTTCGGCGATGAGGCCGATGAGCATATTAGGGTCGCCCTTGGTGAGCACGTCGGTGGTATAGTCGACCGCCCGCACATTGTAACCGTGCTTTAGCAACAGATTGATGAGCCGCTTGGTTTGCCAAATGCGCCCGCCAAAACCACAAAACAGCAGGATTGGCTTGGGATTGGGTTTAGGGGAAGTGAAATCTTTGACGGCGGTGATGTAACCCATAGGCCCGCGGGCTACTTCTCGGCCAACTTCTCGAGAGCGGCGGCGGCGGCCACCTGTTGGGCGGCTTGCTTGCTGGAGCCGGAGCCCTTGCCAAACAGCCGGTCGCCCACGTAGACGCCAATCACGAAGACCTTGTCGTGGTCGGGGCCGGCCTCTTCCATCACCCGGTAATTGGGCGTGAGGCCAAATTGGTCTTGGGCTGCCTCCTGGAACTTGCTCTTGGGGTCCATCCAGGTGCCGGTTTCGAGGATGTCCGCCAGGCGCGAGATGATGTGCTCGGTAATAAACTTCTTCGCCACGTCGTAGCCTTGGTCCATGTAGGTCGCCCCAATGATGGCCTCAACTGCGTTGGCGGAAATGAGGGCGTGTGAGCGGGCGTTGCCTTTGGCCTCGCCGCGGCTGAGCTTAAAGTACTCGGAAATCTCCAGCTTTTCCGCTACAGAGGCCAGCGACTCGGTTTTCACGAGCGCCGAGCGCCAGTTGGTGAGGTCGCCCTCGGGGTTGGGGTAGGTGCGGTAGAGGAAGTCGGTCACGACGAGTTCGAGCACAGCGTCGCCGAGGAATTCGAGGCGCTCGTTGTGCTCGAGGCCGAGTTTGGGGTGCTCGTTGAGGTAGGAACGGTGGATGAAGGCGCGCTCGAGTAGGGTGACGTCGTTAAAATGAATGCCGATGCGGTCTTGGAAGGCTTGTAATGGGTTCATATTGCTTATGTTTAATTGTACGTTATGAGGCGGCCGGTTGCGATGCCGCGGCCGGGAGTTCCTGGATTTTTGACAGGCCGAGGCGGAACAGGCGCTCGGTGTCGCGGTACTCGATTAAGCCGAGGGCTTTGTCCTGGTCGAACCATTTGGCGTCCACGATGCCTTCGGAGTCTTCGGGGATGACGTTATCGGTGTCACCAAGGGCTTCCATGAGAAAGACGTAGGTAGTCATGAAGATGAGTTTGCCTTCTTTGCGGTAAAAAAAGTGCAGTTTATCGAGCTTCTCGCCCAGACGTAGATGCGTGAGGCCGGTTTCTTCGGCAACTTCACGGACCGCGGTCTGCTCAAGGCTCTCCCCTTCTTCCACGTGACCCTTGGGGATGGTCCAACGGCCGAGGCGGTCTTGGATCATGAGGATCTCAACCTGGTCGCCCTTGCGACGAAAAACTACGCCCCCGGCGGTGTATTCGCGGACGGCCCGGACGTGGTTGGGTGCCTTGGTCTTAGCTCCCTTAGGGTAGATCGGAAGAGCGTGGTGTTGGGAAAGACTGTAC
>CAZGZY010000018.1:0-12217 GCA_964530365.1 uncultured Candidatus Saccharimonadales bacterium | reverse complement strand
CTCATAGAGAACGGCCAGTAGGTTGAAAATGGGTTGGACAAGCAGGGTGGTGAACATTTGAAGATTAGCTCCGAGAATTATTTAGCTGATGACACCGGCGGCGGTGAGCGCCTTCGTGAGGTGGGCCCCCAACAGGCCGGGCGACAGATCACTAATATCGCTGTGGGCACTTATTACTATATCGTAACCGGCTCTCAGTGTCGCCCAGCGTTTCTCGATGTCGCCGGAGACGCGGCGGCGGATGAGGTTGCGCACCACGGCGCGCTTGCTAACTTTTTTCGCAACAACGATAACGACGCGGGTCTGGGCCCGCCCCGAGGGCGCTGCCTTTACCGAAACGACCCCGCCAGCACCACCATAAACCCCCCGCTTGTAAACGCGGGCGATTTCGTGGGCCTTACGGAGTCGATTGTCTCGAGCAAGCACGTTGTTCCCCTGAAGCTAACACAAGAAAAAACCACGGTTAGTGGCTGTTTCTAAATCGCGACTCGGGCGCGGCCTTTAAAGCGGCGGCGCTTGAGTACCAGGCGACCGGCCCGGGTGGCCATTCGTTCGAGGAATCCATGAACCCGCTGGCGGCGGCTTTTCTTTGGCTGGTAAGTTCGCTTCGACATAACTTTGGTACTTTACGCTATCTGGGCTCGGGCGTCAATGGTTTCCCGTAGATTGGGCGAGGTCCTTGCGAGGTATGGGGTAATTGGCGAAGGCGAGCCTCCATTCGTGAGGGAGGTCGTACCATTATGGTAATTTCGGCTAATATTTACCCTCAAGTTCCGGCTATTTGTACCAGAATGGTACTACCCCACGGGTGCGCCGGGTCCTGTGAGTAACCCGGCAGGGCGTCCCAGGTTGTCCGGCCTGCCGCACAACCCCCATTCACAAAACACAGGCGGTTTACCCCAGGCTTATCCCCACAGGCTATGCGGGTTTTCCACCCCCGGTTCATCTGTTGGGGCTCGGTTTCTGTGTATAAGTAGCAACATGAAATTGGGGTGAATGTCACCGTTGTGGAAAAGGCTCATGCTCTTTATGATGAGATCAACGTTAGGAGTCGTGGATGCAGGATGTGAAGGGGTTGTGGCAGTCTGTCCTCGGTGAGCTGGAGGTTAGTGTAACCCGGGCACACTTTATTACTTGGCTCAAACCAACACATATTGTGTCGAACGAAGACGGCCACGTGGTGGTGGGGGTGCCGCACATCTTCAATAAGAAGTGGCTGGAAGACAAATACCACGCCGAGATCAAGGCGGCTTTGGTGAAAGCCGACGCTAAGGTGCGGACGGTGGAGTACCGGGTGGTGGGCCGGTCGCCGGGAGCGGCGGCAGGAGCTCCAGCCACGGTTCACCCGGCAGCGCGGCGAGGGGAGGCCGCGGCCGCGCCATCGCCCAAGCAAACGTCCCTGCCGACAGCGCCGACGGCGGTATCTAACCTGAACCCGCGCTACACCTTTGAGAGCTTCGTGGTGGGTTCGAGCAACGATTTTGCCCACGCCGCGGCTCAGGCGGTTGCCAAGAGCCCGGGCAGCAAATACAACCCGCTGTTTATGTATGGGGGCACCGGCCTCGGCAAGACCCACCTGATGCAAGCGGTGGGCAACGCCATCTTTAAGCGCGACAACACCAAGCGCATCGAATACGTGACGAGTGAGACCTTCACGAACGAGTTCATTTCCGGAATTATGAAGAAGAAGGCCGGGGATTTTGCTGAGAAATACCGGGCCGTGGATGTACTCATTATTGACGACATTCAGTTTTTGGCGCGGGCCGAGAAAACGCAGGACGAATTCTTCCATACCTTTAACGCGCTACACCAGGCCAATAAGCAGATTATTATCTCGAGCGACAAACCGCCGCAAGCTTTGATGGGGCTGGAAGAGCGGCTGCGGAGCCGGTTTGAGATGGGCATCACCGTTGACATTCAGCCGCCGGATCTGGAGACGCGGCAGGCAATTATCCAAAGCAAGGCGCAGTCGCAAGGCATTATGCTGCCGCTGGATGTGGTGGACTACATTGCCCGGCACGCGCAGGCCAACATCCGCGAGCTCGAAGGGACGCTCACGAAGGTGCTGGCGGACGCCGAGCACCGGGGCATTGAGCCGAACCTGCAGCGCATCCAGCAGCTGCTGGCGGCGGATGTGGCGGCCCGGCCAAAACTCAAACCGCTCAGCCCCAAGACGATCATCGACCGGGTGGCGGCCTACTTCGACCTCCAGGCGGCGGATATTTGCGGCCTCAAACGCGACAAAGAGATTGTGGTGCCGCGCCAAGTGACGATGTATTTGATGCGCCACGAAATGAACCTGAGCTTCCCGAAGATCGCGGCGGCCATCGGTGGGCGCGACCACACCACGGCGATGCACTCGGTGTCGAAAATTGAGAAGCAGATAGAAGCGGACGACAACTTGCGGTCCGATGTGGCAGCGATTCGCGAGCGGCTGAACGCGCCGGCGGTTTAGGCTTATCCCCCAATCTGGGGACAACTGATGGGGAAAGTCGGGGGAAGGAGTGTTAGAAACGTAAGGGATTTGGGGACTATTCCCCAGGGCGACAAAAGCCTCCACAGCTCCGTCCCCCACTCAACCCCAGCACAATACACAGGTTATCCATAGGAAGCATAAGCACTTTTATGGAGGCCTTAAGCCAAGAACTGACTTTTACCCATCCTCCACAGGGCTTATGATGATTACGATGACTTTTAATTAATATCTATATACTAGAGACAAGCAGAAAGGTGCGGATAACTTGAGACTTAGCTTAACCCAGGAAAATCTGTCCCGAGCGCTCGCTAGTGTTGGTCGGGTAGTATCGACCCGGACAAGCCTCCCAGTTCTCTCTAACGTGCTGCTCGCGACTGACGGTAATCGCTTGAGGTTATCGGCCACGAACCTGGAGATCGGTATTAACTACTGGATTGGTTCAAAGGTGGAGGACCAGGGTTCGCTCACAGTCCCCGCTCGCCTATTCGCCGAATTTGTATCAAGCCTGCCGCACGGGAACATTGAGCTGGCGGGAATTGATAGTACTCTGACCGTAAAGAGCCCTCATTATGAATCGAAGATTAACGGGATTGCGGCCGATGAGTTTCCGCTTATCCCGACGGTGAGCTCGGAGCCCGTGCTTAGGCTGGACGCGGCGGTTTTAAAGGAAGCCTTGGCTCAGGTAACGGTGGCCGCCTCAGCCGATGAGGCCCGGCCGGTGCTCGCGGGGATTTATTTGTACACCGAAGATAACGCGCTATATTTGGTGGCAACCGACTCTTACAGGCTAGCTGAGAAGCGCCTAGAGCTCCCAGGAGACGCGCCAACACCATTCTCGGCCATCATACCGGCTCGCACGATGCAAGAGCTAGCACGGCTGCTAGGCGATGTTGGGGGTGAGGTGGAGGTATATTTGGATGAGAACCAGGTGATGTTTCGGATTGCCGACATTGAATTGGTGAGCCGGCTGATTGAGGGGCAATTTCCGAATTACCGACAGATTGTGCCGCAGCACGCAGAGACGTCGTTTGAGATTGAGACGGCCGAATTTATGCGCATTACCAAGGTGGCGAGCTTGTTTGCGCGGGAGAGTGCGGGAAGCGTGAAACTGGAGATTAAGGCCGAGGGCGAGGTGAGCATTATGTCGAGCGATTCCGAGGTGGGCGGCAACACCAGCTCGGCGGAGTGCGAGGTTTCGGGTGGGGACGGCGAGATTTCGCTCAATGCGCGGTATCTAACTGAAGCGCTGGCGGTGATGAAGTCGCCGCGGGTGACGTTCGCGATTTCGGGTAAGCTGAGCGCCTGCGTGATTTCGCCGGCGGGTGACGGTGCGAGCGATGACTATATGCACATCGTGATGCCGCTTAGGACTTAGAAGCTAACGGCTTTTATGCGGGCTTGGGCCAGGCGGGCGGCGGCTTCTAGGCGGAAGGTTTCGGATTTGAAGAGGCGTCGGCCGAGGGGTGTGAGCTTGTAGGTGGCGAGATTGGTAACGGGGTTTAGGTAGGACTCGACAATGTGGCGGGTTTTGAGCTTTTTGAGGGTTTTGCAGATGGTGGAGAGTTGGATGTAGATAGCTCCGACGCCGCTGTCGGAGCGAATTTGCTTATGAATGGCGTTCGCGTTAAGCGGTTCGCTGGCGAGGGCCAACAGGATACAAAAGTGGATTGATTCCATAGGGTTAAGACCACTCATTGGAATTTTCGGAGGTGTATTGTTGCGTGGGGTGGATTCATGCGTACAGACTAGTGGACTTTTTCCACCTACGCGAGCATAAGCAGGAAGAGGTGTGACTTCTTGGCTTAGTGTAGGGATTAATACATCATGTTTAGGTAATTATTGCAACTAGTGGAAAAAGTCCACCTAGGCGACGACGAGAGTGGTCGAGTTGGCGCGGCGCTCGGTCTAAGGCAGAGCGACAGAGATGACTCTTATGAGGGCTCGCGAGGGCCCCATAAGGAGAAATTCGCCTAATCAGATACAATAGCAGTATGAGAATCGAGGGGCTGGAACTAACGAATTTTCGGTCGTACGAACGGGTGGCGTTTGAGCTGCATCCGGACGTGACGTTGGTGGTGGGGCCGAATGCCAGCGGTAAGACGAATTTGCTCGAGAGCTTGTACGTGCTAGCCTCAACCAAGAGCTTTCGGGCGAAGGACCGGGACTTAATTCGGCACGAGCAGGATCATTTTCGGATTGTGGCGAGGACTAGCGAGACCGAGTACGCGCTGGGTTTGAGTGTGGCCGGTGGCTCGCTGGAGAAGAAGATTACGCGGGACGGGGTGAAGAAAACGCTGGTGGGGCATGTCGGCCAGATCCAGGTGACACTGTTTGAGCCGAGTGATTTGCAGTTGGTGAGCGGGCCGCCGGAGGGGCGGCGCAAGTATTTGGACTTTATTTTGTGCCAGACGGACCGGTTGTACTTGAAGACGCTACAGCAGTACCGGCGGGTGCTCAAGCAGCGCAACACCTTGCTCGACGGGTTTGACATGGAGCGGATTCGGGAGCAGATTTTTGCCTGGGACGTGAAGCTGGCAGAACTGGCCTGCGAGATTTACGACCGGCGATGCGAGCTTTTGGGTGTGCTCAACGAGGCAATCCCCCGTTTATACGGCGATATCGCGGGCGGTGGCGAGGCGGTGGCGTGTGAGTATTTGCCGAGCGTGTCCGGTGATTATGCCGGCGGCTTTTTGGCGGCGCTCACGCAGAACTTCACGCGTGATTTGGCGGCGGGTTTTACGACTATTGGGCCGCACCGGGAGGATTTTAAGGTGGCGTTTAAGAATAACGACATTACGGCGGTGGCGAGCCGGGGCGAGGTGCGGACGGTGGTGCTGGCGATGAAGCTGGCCGAGCTGGGGTACGCGGAGGAACGTACCGGGATTCGGCCGATATTGCTGCTAGATGACGTGTTTAGCGAACTGGATCGGGACCGCCGGAGTTTTCTGCTCAACCGTTTGAGCGGGCATCAGACCATCATTACCACGACGGATGCGGATGCGATAACGCGCGAGTTTCATACGCCGCATGCCATTATTACAACCGAGGTAGGCGTTCGTGGATAAGATTAATATGGGTGAATATTTCGCGAAGAAACGGGTGGAGTTGGGGTTGGACCGGGAAGACGTGCTGGTGCGGGTTCAGGCCACCCTTGACGCGTGGTATCCAGGCCAGGCCAAGGCGCGGCAACTGCACCAAGGGACGTTGCGGATTGTGACGCCGAACGCCAGTGTGGCCGGCGAGCTGCGGATGCGCCAGATGGAGCTGCTGGCGGCGCACAGTCTAACCGAGACGCGGGTGGCGATTTCGATCCAAGCGCTGTAGGCCGCTGGGGTTAGCCGAAAGCGACCGTGGTTAGTCCCCTACCCCGTTGTAGAGGTCGATGTCGCCGGAGTCGAAGACTTGGGCGCCTTGGAGAGTTGTGAGGTAGATGTGGGCAACGCTGAGGTCGAAGTAGACCATTCGCCCACTCAGGGTGGTGCGGCCGTCGAAGGTTACATTGAACGTGGCGGTGTCGCCGTTGCCGGTGCGGTCGTGGGGCGCTTTGATAATGGAGCTGAGGGTGATGGTGGTGGGGGTCGGCTTGAGGGTGGCGCCGTATTTGTTGAGCGCGAACCGGAGGTCGTCGAGCTGGTCGTAGGTGGCGCCGTGGGCCAGGAGGTCGTCGGTGCCCACGACGGTAGCGGCGGTGGGCGCCTTGGCTGCGTCGCTGGGGGTAGGTGTGGGAGCGGGGGTGGCCGTAGCGCCGGCGCTCGGGCTCGGGCTAGGGATGGTGGCGGCTTTGTGGCTAAGGGTTGAGGCGGTGGAGATGGTTACGCCAATGACGGCGAGTGCTAGGATGCCACCACTGGCGATGAGCGCTAGCTTGCGTCGGTCGGTAGTGGTGGGCGGTGTGAGGTTTGCTCCCATGGTTACTCCCCTCCCAGGGCGTTGTTGGTGTTGTCTTGGTAGATGATCTCGTAGCCGTCGGGGTTGTACCCCTGGGCTTTAATCCATTTTAGGGCATTGGCTTTGCCGCTGTCACCGACGTAGCTGATGTAGACGGCGGTGGCGTCGGGATCGTCTGGGTACTTCTTGGAGGTGCCAAAGTCGATGCTGTAGTTGTTGCCATGGTAGGGAAGCAATTGGATGAGCGGGTTGTTTTGGGTGATAATTTGCCCCTGTTTGGCGGCTTCGGCGCCGGTAATGCCTTCCAGCTGGGACTCTTCGTCGGGGTTGTTCTTGAAGTAATTCTGCCCGGCCTGGTTGGCGACAGCTAGAACTACAGTTTGGCTCGTGGTTTGCTTGGCGGTAATGGTAACCGTGACCGTTTTAGCGGTAAAGCCGTCGCGCGATAGCGCAAGCGTGTGGTTGCCGGGGGTTAGGGTGAGGTTGCCGGCTTTGGCCTTGGTTTTGCCGTCGATCGTGATGGCGGCGTCGCTTGGCACGACGGTGAGGTTAAGGGTGCCGGTGGGGTTGAGCGCCGTAATCCCGACGATGGTGAGGCTGATGAGGAGTAGGGCTGCCAGGGCGGCGCCGATGATGAGCTGAAAGCGGGTATTCATGGCTGGTTCTCCTACTTAATAAGGGTGGCCGCGACGAGGGCGGGCCGGTTTAACATCCAGGCCAGGGAACCGGAATTGCTCATTTCCGGAGTATGGCTACCTTGGGAGGCGGCCACCACGGGGTACTTGCCGCCGTCGGCGCCGGCATAGATTTCGGTGTGGTGGTCGCCGTTGGTGTTATTGACGACTAAGACGTCGCCGGGATGGAGCTGGGCGGTGGTGGGTGACCGAGTGATGGTGTATTTCTCGGGGTGGCTCGTGACGTAGGCTAGCTGGGTGGCGGTACCAATGTGGGGGTAGCTGGGGTCGGCCCCGGATTTGACCATGACGGTGGCGACGAATATGCCGCAGTCGGTGTAGTCGATGCTGAGCACGGCGGCGGCTCGGTAGGCGGGAGTGGGGTCATAGCAGCTCCCGCGGCCAGCTTGGACGCAATCCGGCTTGGGCCAGGCCAGGCCGATGGCGGTGCGGTCGATGTCGCCGGCCATGATGCCGCTGCCACCCGTGGCGCAGGCGGCGGCGGTGCCGCTGGTGGTGGTGGCGTCGGGGACGAGCGCATTGCCCTGGTCCCAGCCCTTAACGAGGGCCTCGTTGTAGGTGAGGCCAGCCTGCTTTATGCGGTTGGGCATGTTGACGAACCGGGGGTCAGCGCGCTCGTAGGCGTGCTCAAAGGCGACGGCGGCGTCGCTGGGGTTGGAGGTGGCTTTGATTTCGGCGAGTCCAGGTTGCTTGGACACGCCTTTGGTGCCGGTGAGCTCAGCCCACATAAAGTCGAGCTGCACGACGAGATCGTGGGACGAGCCTTCCTCGGGCCGATTGGCAAACGCGAGGAATTCGGTCCAGCGCGGGCCTTCCCATTGGGCGATGCTGCCACCGGTCCCGCCGGCGGTGTTGATGGAGCCGGGGTCGACGCCCGATTCCTGGATGAGGTTACCGAGGATGCCGGCAGATTGGGAGGCAGTGAGGCCATGGCTCATGAAGTAGCGGAAGGCGGTTTCGATGTGCTGGTCTTGGGTGCCCCCCGATCCTGTCGGCACGTCACCGGTGCTGATGGTGGTGCTGCAGCAGCCGGAACTGCTAGCGCTGCCGGCGGCCCCGGAGATGTCACTGACGCAAAAGTCGCTGCTGTCGTAGAACGCCGAGCTGTAGGTAGCGGAATTGTAGGCGGCGCCCCAGTCGAAGCCGAGCGCGCTGCCGGGGCTAAGGAGGGTGATGGCGGTGGCAATGAGGACAAAGAGGCGCTTCACGGCTGGACGGCTCCTACGGAGACGTGGACGTGGTCACAAGTATCTCGCCCGACGTCCATTTGGGGGTACTTTTGGGTGTCGAACGGGAAGCACTTGGTGGCTTGGAGGATTTCGCCGTTGGCAGGGATGAATTGGGCAATGTACTCGGCGAACTCGGTGTCTAGCGCTATACTGCCGGAGGTGCCACCAAGACTGGGGATAGCGGTGCGGATGCCATTGACTGCGTAAATGTCCATGGCGCGGCCTTGCGGGTGGTAGAACCCGGGGTCGCAGGTACCTCCATGAGTGGTGACGAAGCTGTCGACTTCAATGGTGTACTTGAGGCTGGCTTGGTAGAGGGCATTGAGGAGCATGGGGTGGATCACGACGGGGTTGTTGCAGGAGTCGGCGTTTTGGATTTTATTGCCGGCGGCCACTATTTCGAGATCGTGCCGGACGGCGTCGGGGCGGTAGGTGCCGGTACTGGCGTCCCAGCTGGTGCCGAAGCTAACCCGGTCTGGTTCGGCCAGAATGAGCTTGGCGCAATTTATGGAGTCGCCGCAGCTGGCACCGGGCGCCGGAGCTACCGGGGTGCCGTCGGTGATTGAGTTGTCGGGGTCGCATTCGGCAGGCATGTCCTGGCCCTGGCTCTCGGCTCCGAGCATGGTGCAGGCCACTTGTTCGTTATCGAAATCGCCCATGCCCTGGCAGTCGGGGTTGCTGTTGTCGCCGGGCGGGGTGTTTTGGAGGCAGGCTTCGGTGTAGCCGTAGACACACTCGCCGGTAGGGTCGACGTTGCAGGGGTCGGTGGTGGTGTCGGAGGCGGCGGCGACGGCGGTGTTGCTAAACATGCTGGGGCCGGCAGTGGCGAGCTGGTGGATGAGGCTCGGCATAAAGAAGAACTTGGGGATAGCGGCGATGCGGGCGATCAGGTCCTGGGCGTTGTTGGGGGTATTCATGAGGAAGTTAGTGAGCACCGACCGGGGGTTGCTGAGCGAGGCAACGCGGTCCCAGAGGGGCAGGGCATTGTTGTCGTTGATGTCTTGCCGGCGGACGGCGTCTTCGCTGGTGACGAGGTCTGGGCCGGCGAGCAGGCACTTCTTGGCGGCTTCGGGATCGCCGGGGGTGGGGTCGCCACAAATGGGGCGCATGAGGACCCCGGCTTCGTGCAGCGCGCCGGCTCCCACTGCATTGGTGAGGGATGGTCCGCGAGTGTCGGCGTCGACTACCGGCGGAACCAACCAGCCTACTAGGGGCATGAATACATGATCGACAACCGCCTTGCCGCCTTTGTTGGTGAGGGCGTCGAGCTCGTCTTTGACAGATTGCGGCGGCCCGGCGGGGAATGGTAGGTCCCAGAGCAGTTTAAAGGCCGCAATGAGCAGATCGCCGACCCAGTTAGTGACTTTGTCGAGGATACTACACATGATGGGAGTGCCGACGCCGCCCGGTCCTAGGAACGCGATGTACTTGTCGAAGAAGTTGTTATTGGCTGGGTCTTCTTTAGCTCGTTTGGCGCCCCTACCGAGGAAGGTGTTATCGATCATGGTAGCCGGGCGCTTGTCGTCGCAGAGCTCAACGCTTTGGGTGCAGTCGTTGGTGTGGGTGTAGGGAACTTCTTCACCCTCGGCGCGCTTGAAGTTGTTGCTGGTGCTGTAGTCGAGGTTGTTTTTGTCGTTGAGTAGCTCCATGAAGACCTGGACGGTGTCGCTGTTGGTGTTGCCGTTGGGGTCGTGGATTTGGCTGAGCCCGCTTTCCATCATGGCGAATTCTATACCGTACTCGGCGCCGGCTTTGTCTTTGGCGATTTGCGCGAGACCGTCGTAGGCTTTGGTGTCGAATTCGTTGAGTTTGCACTCGATGCCAATAATGAAGACGGCCCAACCAACCGGATTGGAGAGGTCGAAACCGACTTTGGTGAGGGCTTCGGTGAGGCCCTTGGCGGTAGCTTCCTTGGCGGCCGTGGTTCCGAGCTCGGTTGAAGCGCCGTCGGCCACGATATCGGTGGCGGCGGTGCTAGCGGCGTCGGCGCTGGTATTGGTGTCAATTTTTTTGCCCGTTAGCAAGTTAATCAACTGGGCGACAGCATTGCGGGCAATGCCGCTGTGCTGGAGGATGAATTCGATGGAGGCGTTGCGGATTTTGACGCGCATTTCTCTGATGGGCAGGGTGAGCTTATCGAGCCAGTGCAGTTTAACCCCGGTGAGGATCTGGAGGCGTCGGGAACTCACCCGGCCGTAGAGCGACCGGTCGTTGAACACGAGGTTAAAGATGGTATCAACATGGCTAGAAGCGGCTCCGGCTTCGGTCATGGTGTGGTAGACTCGGTCGAAATCGGCCATATGGGCTTGGTCAAGCGTAGAGCCGCGGTACTGGATGGAAACGACGCGCCCGGTTTTGGGGTACTCAGGGTCGACTCGGGTCGTGATGGTGTAGCCGGCGTCTCTAAGGGCCCGTTCGTACCGGCCGTCGCCGCGCATTTTGCTGTAGAGGTTTTTGATCATGGAGCGGTCGTAATTGACGATGGAGTTGTTCTTCTCAAAGGTGGGGTCAAGTTCTTCTTTGAGGTATTCCTTGAGGAGAATCTTCTGGCGTTCAACATAGGCGTGGGTGGGGTGGCGGAACCCATGCTTTGCCATGTTCTCCATGAAGGTGGAGAGCTTGAATTCGGCGAGAAGCGGCGAGAGGGCAAACATCACAGCCATAATGGCGACACCGGCGATCCCGCCGCCCACGAGCTTGCGGGGGTTGCGTTTGACGAAGGCGTCGAAGCCAGCGAGGGCGGCGGGTAGCTTGTCTTTGGGGTTGGTGGGCTTTTGGCCGTTTGCGTAGTCTTTTTTGGGGTCGATGTCTTCGACTGGCCGTTTGGTTTGTTGGCGCTTTGGCGACTGAGGCGACTGGTTGCCGGTTCTGGCATTGATGCGGGCGTTCTTGGCCGCGCGGGCTTGGGAGTTGGACTGGGGGGCCTCACGTGGGAGAGTAGGCTTGTTGGCCGAATTGGCGTCCGGGGCCAGGGGCTTATCGGCGCTGCCTGGTTCCTTCTTTTGGCCGGTGAGGGCAGCAATTTCTGCGGGGGTGCGGGTGGTGCCAGGCTGGAAACTGGGACTACCGGCGGCGGCTTTATTGGGCGCGGGTTTGGCGAGGGCAGCGTTACTGTCGCCTAGTCTCGGTGCTCCTTGGGGCATCGGCGGCCGGCCGGCGTCTTGCTTGGCGCTTAGAGCGGCGTTGCTCGTGTCGCCCAAGACGTTATTACCTTCGACGCGCATGACCTCCGGCTCGCGGAGTTGGTCGCTGCTGGTGCTGCGTCTTCGGTTGCCGGCGCTCCTAAACCCGGTAGCCATTAGCCTTGCCCTCCGCCCCGGGCTTGGTCGGCGGCAACTTGTTCTTCATGGGCGGCGGCCAAGGCTTCGGGGCTGGTAGAGATGAGGTTGGCTTCAGTTTCAGAGGCCAGGATGCGGATGATGACGTGGTTGAGGCCGGCAAAGAACAGCCCCTCCCCCACCGGGAATTGGCTCAGGCGGTTCTTCTCTTCCTGGGTGAGTTTAAAGGTGTCGGCGACGATGTCGATGGCCGAAGGGGCTTGTTTGAGCAAGAGCTGGAGCGACGAGTTGGAGACGATGGCGCGGCCCATTTTGTTGCTCAGGAAGTCTTCCACATCTTGGGAGATGGTGGTGAGGCCGAGGAAGTATTTGCGGGCACGCTTGGCGAGGCTAAACATGAAGTTGGCTGAGTCGTCGTACTTCATGAGCTGCCAGGCTTCGTCCACGATGAGCATGCGCTTGCGGCGGTCGGATTTTACCTTATTCCAGATGTAATTGAGCACAATGTACATGCCCACCGGACGCAGTTCGTCTTCGAGGTCGCGGATGTTAAAGACCAGGAAGGGGTTGTCGAGCTCCACGTTGGATTGCTCGGAGAAGATGCCGGAAAATGTGCCGGTGGTGTACTGGCGCAGGCGCTGGGCCAGGCCG
>CAZGZY010000017.1:0-12513 GCA_964530365.1 uncultured Candidatus Saccharimonadales bacterium | reverse complement strand
GGGGCCGCTTCCGATCTGTCGGCGGCCGTGTTGTAAGAGACCAGGGTGCCGCTCAAGAGGGCCTATGGCCACCCCAACCACGACTGCACCGTAAGGTAAAAACCAACCGCTTCTGGTGATCGAACGCCAGAACCGGCCGGGGCGGGCTCCGATACGGAGCTCGCCCCACTGGCTGTTTGGTCAGCGGCAATGGGTGCGATTTGCTATAATTACCCGGTTATGAAAACAATGCTTGGCATGCTGAAGCTCATCTCGCGGTTGCGCGGGCGGCTATGGTGGACCATTATCCTAAATACTCTGCTGGGGTTGGGGGCGATCGCGCCGCCGTATTTGTTGAAGGTTATTTTAGACGAATTGATTGGTGTGGTGCGGGGCGCCAGCGCGGGCAGCACGGCGGCCCGGGCAATTACGCTGGCGCTGGCGGCGATGTTGGTGTTGCGCGTCGGCTTAACATTGGCCTCGTATGTTCAAGAGCGGCTGAGCGATATGCTCCGGCTCGACGCCATTTATGAGGTGCGGGCGCGGCTGTTTGAGCACGTGCTGGGGCTGTCGGTGGATTATTACGAAACGAACCGGTCCGGCGAGATTGTGGAGCGGATTACTCAAGCCGTGTACGAGTTTGGAGTGTGGTTGCAGGACACCTCACAAACGGTGCTGCTGCGAATTATTACGATTATCTTCAGCCTCGCTGTCATGCTGGTGACGAGCCCATGGGCGGGGTTGGTGGCTACCCTAACTGTGATCGCTAAATTGTGGCTGGCACTAGCCAAGAAGCGAGCATCGCGGCCCCACCGCCAAGAAGTGCGGGGCGTAATTGGCCAGATCACCGGTCAGATTACCGAGACGATGCAGAACCTGACCACGTTGCGAGCCTTCGGTGGCGAATCCGGCTCATTGCAGACGCATCTCGCGCTGGCAGAAGAAGCCCGCCAGATTCGTCTGCGCCAGCACCGGATCGAGTGGCGATATAACGCGGGGGTGGAGCTGATTGAGGGCGTGGGCATGGTGGCGACGATGGCGGTGGTGGCCTACGCGGCGCTCCAGGGCCGGACAACGCCGGGCAATATTGTGCTGGTGGCACTGTATCTCCAGCAGGTGATAACCAATCTACGGCCGATGGCGACGTTTATCGATAATACCGGCGAGCTCATTAGCACCTGCGAGCGCACGCTGGAACTGCTGGAGGTGGAGCCAACGGTGAAAGACGCGCCGGGTGCTCGGGAACTGGAGCGGCTAGAGCGGGTGGAGTTTCGGGGTGTGAGCTTCCATTACCCCGGGCACGACCAAATGGTGCTCACAGATGTGTCGTTTACGGTGGCGCCGGGCGAGATGTTGGCGCTGGTGGGGCCGTCCGGGACCGGTAAGACCACCATTGTGAAACTCCTGTTGCGGCTATATGAGCCGACGGGCGGCGAGATTCTGGTGAACGGTGTGCCGGTGCACGAGTTTACGGCCGCGTCGGTGCGCGCGCACATGGGTACGGTAATGCAGGACGTGGCGCTGTTTAACGACTCACTGGCCGACAATGTGCTAATGGCCGCGCCCGGGGCGAGCGCGGCGGACGTAGCGCGGGCGATGGAGCTGTCGCACGCCGACGAGTTTGCGCTGAGTTTGCCGGACGGCTACGACACCCTGGTGGGCGAACGCGGGATTAAGCTCTCGGGCGGGCAAAAACAGCGCGTGGCGATTGCGCGGGCTATCTTGAAGGCGCCGAATTTGGTGATGCTAGACGAGGCCACCTCGGCGCTGGATTCGGCCAGCGAACGCCAGGTGCAGGCCGGGTTGAAGCAGCTCATGGCCGGCCGGATGGCGGTTGTGATTGCCCACCGCCTGAGCACGGTGGCAGCCGCGACCCGGATTCTGGTGATTAAACAAGGGCGGGTCGTCGAACAAGGCCGCCACACAGAGCTAGTGGCGGCCGGTGGTTTGTACGCTAAGTTGTTTAAGCTGCAGTCGCGCTAGGTATTCTCAATGTACAAGATCTGCCGGAATGGCATAAAATGAGTACTAATGGACACTATTCAAGATATATTGCGACCAGAAAGAGATGATGACGGCAGCCTGTCGTATTGTAAGAACCAAATCATAACAACTGATCAAATTGCAGTGCTTATCATCAAACCGAGCAATAGTGTCTCGAACGCCAACAATACGGCCGAAAATATCGCTAGCATCATTGGTCGGTTTGAAGCGCATGGATGGGAGCTACAGGCCATAAAGAAATTGGCTGGCGGCGCATCAAATATTGCCAGGGTCATCGCCCATTACCCACAACCTTTTTATGATAGTGAGGCAAAAGACGTTCGGTCCCAATTGAGCGACCCTGAGCGACAAAGCTTGCTCCGTATCTGGGGAGAGGATGCTGAGCACTATCCCATCTACCACCCCCTACAGCTCGTAGAATCTGGTCGCTTGGACTATGCGACAATCGCGACGATCTGGCACGCTGGACGGGGCGAGAATAATCAGTTGCTTGACTCCGGCGACCCAGCCGGTATCAACACGGTTACGCCCGATAAAGACGCCCGTTACGGTAAGAGACGACTCTTACTCGTGAAAGATCACCCAACTTTACCCGATTTGGAACCATTTTTTATCGTCAATGGATTTGCTGCGGAACTGGTATTAAAGTTCTCAAGGCCGGGTGAGCGGATCACCATCATGGCGTTTGGTCAGGTGGATGCTCGCCACAACCTAGACTATCTGCGGGAGTATGTCATCGGAGAAACAAAACCGCATAAGGCCCGCCCAGGTAGCATTCGCTACGATGCATTACATGCGGCTGAGTATTCTGGTTTATTCCCAGTGGTAAGCCGCGACATCGTTGGCGTTGAGAACAATATTGTGCATCTGTCCGATAGTGTGGCCGAGGCTCACCGAGAATTAGCACTATGGATGCCGGAGGTGATGTGGTATCCCCCGCAGGGGCCATTTGCCCCAGACATCCCCTATAAAATCTGGGAGGGCCTGCGCGAACGCTACCTCAAGCAACACGGGAAGACAGCGCTCACCGCCATCACGAACCCAAATGGTAATGCTCTCACCAAATGGAGCAGCCTTCCCGATGGAGCCCGCCCGGTCGCTATATCTGTCAACATAATGGCTGGGGGCTCAGGCGGAAGATTTTTTGGCTATGAGTTGCCTGAGCATTTGCGCAGTAAATTTCTTGCCCCGATTGTACCTATTGGCGTCAAAAACTATTCTTTCTTAGAGCTCCAATTGGCGCGGTTGGCCGGGAACGAAAGCGTCAAACGGATATCTATTTTCGCGACTGAGACTACTGCAAGACCGATTCAGGCAAAGCTCGACGAGGTGGCGGTGCGTACACCAGCCCTTGCTGCGAGCATCAGGAAAACAGCCGTGCTGAAACGAATAGGCGTGCCACGGATCGTGCCGATGGCTGAAGATCTGTTGGCGGAGAGCAAGTTTCAGGCTTATTACGCGGAACAGCACAGCGATGCCGCAGAACAGGCCGCAATTCTAGGTCGCAATGCCGGAAGTATTTTGTTGGATAAGAGCTCTATCTCCTCCAAACCGCCCGGACACTTTTCGGTTTTCCTCCACTACATACATTACCGGCTAAAAGATGAATTAGCGCAGGGTATTGAGGTCGCATTCTTCCATATTGGCGAGGACCCGGCAGCGGCTCCGGACACGCGATTTCTGGCGCATGCCAAAGCGGGTGACGCTGTGGCGTATATCAGTGTCGTTAAGTCGCCGGTTCTTCAGCCCGGCCACCTTATCTCGAATTCGGGCAGCTTGCAGCTTCTGGAGTCAGCTGAAAATGCCGACGTGAGCGCGCCGTTTTTTATCAGCCCGTGCCGGATAGCAATAAATTTGTCGGCCCTGGCCAGCTTCTTGGCCGGAGGCACGGCAGCCTTTATGAAGCTGAATGAAATTGAGATCCGCCAGCGTGTAGCAGAGAGAATAACGGACAAGCTCACCCCCAGATTTGAGGTCAAGCCGATCAGTAATTATACGCAATGGGCAGGACAATTTGCCTATGCGATTGGCCAGGTTTCGGAAGCTGTGCCCACCGAGTATATTTTGGGCGATGGCGTACTGACATTCATCAAGACCCAGGCTCATCTTTCCAAAATGCTACCAATAATTAACCGGGAATATGGGCCGTATCTAAACTATTTGGAGACTGGCGCTCAGTCGCGCTAGCCGCTACTGCGCGCTGGCGTTGCGGTTCTCGATGGTTTGGCCGACTTGCTGGAAGAAGTGGCCGATAACGGGCGCGCCGCCGAAAACCTGCAAGAGCGCTACCAGCAGCGCCACGCCCACGGTGGCCCCCAGCACACCACCGATGCCGGCAAAAGCGCCGCGCACGAACGAACTCCAGATCTGGCGGCGAGTGCTGTGCAGGACGTAGATGTAGTCGAGTATTAGCGCGTCCTCAACGGCCTTGCCGAGGCGCTCATAGTTAACCCCCGTTTTGCCCAGATCGGGCCGGTGAGAAGTTACCATCTAGTGCTCGCCGGCATCCTTAAATTCATCCGCGACTTTCTGCTTGGCCGCCCCGGCCAGGTGGCGGGTAGTGCGCTCGAGCTCAGCCATAACGTCGGCACCTTCGCCCAGCAGCTGCTTCACCTGCTTTAAGGCCATATCCTTGGTTTGGACGCCGCTCTTGGCGAGGTTGGTGGCGGAAATGCGCAAGTCCTGCTTGAGGACTTCGGCGCGGCGAATGAGCTCCTGGCTCTCTTCGCGAGCCTCGCCCTTGAGGTCCTTGGCCGCCGCCTTAAGCGACTCAACGTGCCCATTAACCTCATCGCTCATCTTCTCGAGACGAGCCTGGATGTCCTGGTAGGTCCCCTTAACCTTGCCTTTGATGTCTTCGCGGGTCTGCTTACCGCTCTTGGGGGCCAGCAATATACCAGCCAAAGTTCCGACGATTGCTCCGATAATGGTGCCTTTTACAAATGATTTCTTCATATCTCGCTCTCTTTTCCTCTCATCATGACTCATGTTATTTACTCCTCCCGCTTCTTCTTGAACCAACGAAGCGCGGCCGCGGCTACCCCCGAGAACGCTACCGGTGCGAGCCGACGGCTAATCGACTCCACAATCCCCGCCACATTTCCGCTGGCCTCTTCGGCCCGCTGCGAAATCCGCTTCACGTTCTTCACAATGCCGATCATGATGGTAAGCAAAACGATGCTTAAGACCAGGAGGGCCAGGAAGCCGACGCTCAGGAGAATGACAAGGACGGTTTCGACGGTATTCACAGGTTTGAGCTCTTCGTTACTTCTTCTAAATTACCGCCTAATCCTACCCGACGCAACCCAGAGGTGTGATTGTTCATTCCTACGAACGGCTTTCGGCCTTGGCGCGGCGACGGGCAGATTTATCGAGCGCGGCCCTTACCCCGCGCTTCGCGGCGGTGGTGGCCTTGGCGAGAGCCGTGGTTTGGGGACGACGGGTGAGAAGCACCCACTCTTTGCGTTCAACGACCGAATTGGGCAGCACGTGGAGCTGGCCGTCTTTGCCACGCAGGCGTACGCGGCGCACATCCATGCTCTCAATCATGCCCTCGGTTCGATTTTCGCCCACCGACACTTCGTCGCCCACGTTAAAATCGTTGTCACGCGCCAGAAAGATGCCGGCGATGAGGTCAGACAGCAGCGTGGAGCCGCCGGCGGCCAGCAGGATGCCGATGGCCAGGGTTGAGCTCGAGAAGAACACGAGGATATTCGGGAAGCCGAGCCATTGGAGTACGAGGATGGTTAGCATAATCCATAGCAAGGTCTCGACGGCCGAACCGAGAATTTGGCGCAGACCCTTTTGGAGCTGGGTGATCTTGAGGATGCGGCGGGTGAGGCGGGAGGCCACGCGCACCACAAGGATGCCAATAAGCAAGCCGACAATTACGCCGGGAGCGCGCTGAACCGCCCCATTAAACCAGTCAATGATGGAATTGGCGAGGGCATCGGAGGTGACGGTGAACGTATGCATATCTTACGGCTATTGTACTATGCGCGGGGCGCGTTTGCACTAAGGGCAAGCGGTACTAGATGGGTACGGTTCTAACCGAGGCGGTCTTTGAGGAGCTTGGTGATGAGCGGCGGGTTGCCTTTGCCCTGGGTAGCTTTCATAGCCGCCCCGACGAGCGCTCCGAAGGCGCGGCGGTTGCCGGCTTTGTAATCCTCGGCGGCCTGGGCGTTGGCGGCCAACACTTCGTCGACGATTTTGCCGAGCTCGCCCTCGTTGGATTCTTGGAGGAGGCCAGCGGATTTAGCCAGCTCGGCAGGATCTTTGTCGCTGTCCCAGAGGCGGGCCAGCAGGCCCTTGGCGTTGGTGGAGCTCAGATGCCCGGCGGCGACCATCTGGCCGACTGTCGTGAGGGTGTCGGCCGAGACTTTGGAATCTGCGATGGTCTGGGCCTTTTCGGCCGCCAGCTTCACTTGATCGCCGATCAGCCAGTTGAACACAAAGCGCAGCAGCGGCAGGTCCGTGGGCCGGGCGGCGTATACGGCGTGCCACACCGCCGCGGCCACCGGCTCCCCCACCAGCGCCTCAATCTCGCGTTCGGCCACGCCGGCCTTGGTGAGCAGCGCGCGCAGATCATTGGGCAGATAGTCGAAGTGGCTGTTGGCCATGGCCATGGCGCGCGGGATCACCAGTGGCGGCAGGTCGGGCTCGGGGAAATAGCGGTATTCGTCGGCATCTTCTTTGGAGCGCATCGCATACGTTTCTTGTTTGGCCTCGTTCCAGCTGCGCGTCTCTTGGCGAATGCGCTCGCCGCCCTCCACTTGCACAATCTGGCGGCGCACTTCGTACTCCACGGCGCGCTCGATGGCCTTGAAGCTGTTGAGGTTCTTGGTTTCGGTGCGGGTGCCAAACTCTTTGGCGCCTTTTAGCATCACGCTCACATTTACATCGAAACGCATGTTGCCGTAGTAGAGGTTGGCGTCGGACGCCCCGGCATAGCGCACCAGGTTGTGCAACTCCTGAGCGTAGGCTTTGGCCTCGACGGCCGAGCGCATATCGGGCTCGCTCACGATCTCCAGCAGCGGCGTTTCGGCGCGGTTGAGGTCGACCAGCGAATACTTGGCGCCTTCCGGGTGCGTGAGTTTACCGGCGTCGCCCTCGAGGTGGGCGCGGGTGATGCCGACGCGCTTGGTTTTGCCGTTTAGCGGAAACTCCACCCAGCCATTGGGGACGATTGGCTCGTCGAATTGCGTAATTTGATAGCCCTTGGGCAGGTCGGGGTAGAAGTAATTTTTGCGGTCGAACTTGGTATGGAGCTTGTCGGGATACTGAGCGTTTAGGGCGCTGCCAAGCCGCAAAGCCAATTCCACAGCACGCTTGTTGAGCACCGGGAGCGTACCGGGCAGGCCTAAGCAAACCTCGCACACATTGACGTTCGGCTCAGCGTCGCGCGAATCATTGTCGCAGCCGCAGAACAGCTTGCTCTTGGTGGCCAGCTGCACGTGGCACTCGATGCCGATAACGACTTCGTATTTGTCTCTGAGTTCTGGTTTCATGTAGTTTCCTCTGATTCTTCGGTAACATATGGCTCGTAGGCTTGCTGGAGTGCGGCGGCGAATTCGCTTACTAACTGACGACCAGGGTCCGCCATCTGCTGCCCGGTCTTGGTCTGGAATGGCAGGTCCGTACGGTTAACAAGACGATCGATAATTTCGGCGGCCGGGAGATTGAATTCCGTAAGGTGCGAATGGCCTGGTAGATGCCCACCGGGCCGAATTTCTCGAGCAGGTCCGCGTCGGAGACCACTTTGGCCTCGAGCGACTCGGGCTCTTCACCATGCATACTGCCTTTGTGGGTGCGGATGCAGGCGGCTAATAGGTCGATTTTCGACATATCAAGCTTAATACCACCATCGGCCAGGAACTCCGCCAGCTTATCGGCCCCGATGGCGCCGTGAGTTTTACCAGTGGCGCCATACAAGAAGCCAATATCGTGCATAACCGTGGCCGGCAACACGATGGTCATATCAGCTCCTTCGGCCTCGCCAATCAGGATGGCATTGAGGGTGTCGCGGTAGGCGTGCTCAAAATTGTGGGCGGTGAGATGGCGGGCCGCCTCGAAACGCTGTTTGGTGTAATCGTAAATTGCCCGAAAGGCGGCGTCTTGCTCGAGGTATTTGGCTAATTTTTGGCGCAATTCGGGCTTCATTGGGCGAGTTCCTGTTTGGCGATGATGCGGACATTGTCGAACATGGGCAGGTCGCTTAGCTGCTCGACGGTAAACCAGCCGATGCCATGAGACTCGGCCGCGGCGTGGACGACGGCCTGCTCAGGGATCTTGGCTACGAAAATGGCATCCAGATGGTAGTGCTCGGGCTCGGAGCCATGAGCGTTAATTTTCTCCTCGAAGAAATAGTTGGGCAGGGGCAGAGCCCAGGCGTGGTCATCGACCGCTCGGGGCGCGCCGAGGTAGGCAGTGATGTCGAGGCCGGTTTCTTCCTGAACTTCACGAATGGCGGTCTCGAGCAAATTCTCGCCGGCTTGCTGGTGGCCGCCGGGCGGCATCCACATGCCGAATTTGCGGTGGTGGAGCAAGAGGATCTTGGAGGCATCGGGGTTGAGCACGACGACAGTGGCGGTGTAGTGTTTGGTTGACTTAGTCATTGATTGGCTCAAGCTCCAGTTCTTCTTCGGGGAGGTTGAATGTGATGCGAAATTGGTCAAAGAAGCCCCGTTGGCCGGCCAGACCGAAAGGGTTCGATGCAGACATAAAGGCCACTTGGGCCGTGAACGTGTGACCGCCGACCGTGAGTTCAATGGGGTGAATATAGACATCCATCGGCTCGCCGGTAGCGCCGATCACCTCGGCCGTAACGCCGGACTCGACCTCAATGCCAAGAGCCTCGGCGATGTCGAGCCCGAAGACATTGATGTCCGCTCCGGAGTCGATCAGCAAATCATAGCCGAATGATCGCTCGCCAGACTTAATTTGGACCGGTATGACTGGCCGCAGGACATTCGCAGAGTAACGGGTGTACGGAAATTTCAAACTAGCCTACGAAGATTCTTAGATCGGTGGGCATTTTAGCGACATGCGGCTCGGCATGACCGAGTTTGGCGGCTTTTTGCAGCAGTTCCGGCAATGTGGGCGCACTCGCAATGACGGAGACACCATCATCGTTCAGGGCCACCCATTGGCCGCGGTATTGTTTGTAGAGCTTACTCCAGTCCCTTGCCGGCATAGTCTGGGCCCGATTAATTGCCTCTATATTACCATGTGCGGAGGCCGACTTCGAGCTTGAGCAGTATATTGTGAGCAGTGAAAGCTAGAGCGTGATTCCCGACGCAACGATTTGCCGGTCGTCAAAGAAGCGGGTATCAAAGTAACCGACTTCGTTTGGGGTGACTTTAACAAATTTCCAATCCGCCTTATTGCCTAAGTAACTCTCAACCTGATCAGGGATTCCGGGAATTCTAGGCGAACGCTGGTAATAAATGGCATGGGCGGCGGCGACTTCATCATCGGGTAGAATGATAGCAGTACCCTGGACCTGAAGGCCGGCAACGTTACCGACCGGCGATTGGCTAGTGCTAAAAATGGCCAAGGCTACCTCGGATTGGCGGCTAATGTTTTGCATATGCCGAGAATGAGGTTGAGAGATAAAGTAGAAGTTTAGCTGGTTGTCGTAGGCAAAGAAGACTGCGTGATTCCACACCCCCGCTTGGCCATTAGTTGCCAAAGCCATAAATTGGGTGGATTCCAGGCATTCTTTGAGATATTTGGGCCAATCGAAGTTGCTCATAGCGCCCCCAGATCGCGCAGGCCGCGCTCGAAGTCGCGCAGAGCTTCGCGGGCCTGGGTGGGTACCAGGTCGAAGCCGACTTCGTGGGCCAAGGCGTTGCGGAGTTTGTGAGCGCGCCAGACACCGTCGGTGATGGCGCGGTCGGAAAAGCCGTCGCGGGCGGCCTTGAGGCGGTCGCCCATGGTTTGGCCGCCGTAGCCGAGCTGCCTTAGGGCGTGGTCGAACAGTTTGTCGGCCTCACCCAAGGCGTTTTTGAGGCCGCTGGGACCGGTGCCCGCGGTGGCCATAACGGTGGCCCAACGCGCACGGATCTCGGCGCGGTCGACGTGGCTGCGGCCCGCGCGCGAGGCGCCGCGGCGGCGGCCTTTTTTGCGCGAACCGCCTTCGATCACAGCGTAGAGGAGGGCCGCGGCGGCCAGCACCACAATGAGGAAGATCAAGGGGGTCACGCGGCGCTCCAGTCTCCGATCAGCCGCTCGGTGGCCGCGGCGGCCTCCAGCAGGCGGCGCTCAGCACGTTGTGGGGCGATCAGTTGCAGGCCAACCGGTAATTTGCCGACGGCCGCGAACGGAATTGAGATAGCCGGCACGCCCACCAGGTTAACCGCGACGGTCATGACGTCTTCCAGATAGAGCGCCAACGGGTCGCCGGCTTTGGAGCCGAGCGGGAAGGCTGGGCTGGGGGAGGTTGGGCCCATGAGCAGGTCATACTTTTGGAAGGCGGTGTTGAATTCGGTGATGAGCTTGGTGCGGACTCGTTGGGCGCGCTTGTAATAGGCGTCGTAATAGCCGCTGGAGAGCACGTAGGTGCCAATCATGATGCGGCGTTTAGCCTCGGCGCCGAAGCCTTCCTCGCGACTGAGGCGGTAGGTTTCTTCCAGGTTGGTGGCCTTGGGTGAACTGTGGCCGTATTTGACGCCGTCATAGCGAGCGAGGTTTGAAGACACCTCGGCGGGCACCAGGATGTAATAAGCGGCCAGGGCGAGCTTGGTGGCGGGCACGCTCACCTCTTCAACGGTCGCGCCGGCGGCTTTGAGGCGCGGCACGAGTTCCAGAAGCTGTTTTTTGGTGTCCGGGTTGAGGCCCTCGCCCAAATACTCTTTAATGAGACCGATTTTGAGGTCCTTCAGGCTACCGGGGGCAACGGCGTAGCTTTTGGCGTCGCGCTCGATGGTGGTGGCATCGGACGGGTCGGCGCCGGCCATTACCTCAAGCACCGCGCCGGCATCGGCTACCGTGCGGGTGAGAGGGCCAAGCACATCGGTGGAGCTAGCCATCGCCACCACGCCGGTGCGCGGGATGAGGCCGTAGGTGGGTTTGAGGCCAACCACGCCACAGAGCGCCGCCGGCTGGCGAATGGAGCCGCCAGTGTCGGAGCCGACCGCGAACGTAGCCTGGCCCAGCGCCACGGCCGCCGCCGAGCCGCCGGAGCTACCGCCGGGGACGCGCGTGGGGTCGTGGGGGTTTTTGGTGGGGCCGAAGTCGGAGTTCTCGGTGGAGGTGCCGTGGGCAAAGGCGTCGAGGTTAGCTTTGGCAATGAGCACGGCGCCGGCCGCCCGCAGCCGCTGCATCGCGGGGCCTTCGTAGGGGGCCTTAAACGGCTCCAGCATGTGGCTGGCCGCGGTGGTGTGGGCGCCGCCGAGCGTGAGGTAGTTGTCCTTGGCAATGAACGGCACGCCGGCCAGGGGCAGGCTCTCGCCGGCCTTCACGCGCGCATCGACGGCGCGGGCGTCTTCGAGGGCGGCCGGATTGAGCTCCAGGATGGCGTGAAACTCCTCGGTGGCCTTAATGCGCGCCAGGCTCGCCTCCGCTAGTTCCACGGCTGTGAGCCTGCCGGCCGTCACACTGGCCGCGAGGTTGGCAATCGGGCGGGTGAGGTCGGTGGGTTTAGCCATTGAGCACCCGCTTTACGACAATGTAGCCGTCTTTCTGTTCCGGTGCGTTGGCTAAGAGCCGCTCACGGGGCAGGCTGGGCTTCACGACGTCCGCGCGCCACACGTCTACCAGGCCGGTGACTTGGTCGGTTGGTTCCACGCCCTCAATGTCCACCTGTTGCAACTGTTCCACAAATTCCATAATTCGGCTGAGCTCAGCCGACATCGCCTTGGTTTCGGAATCGCTTAAACCGATGCGGGCGAGCTTGGCGATCCGCTCGACCTCGGTAATATCTATCTTTGACATGGGATTAGTATAGGGTCGAACCGGCCGTTCTGCCAAGGCGTACGGGGTAACATCGCGATTGTGACCAACTGTTGGAGCGGGCGGCTTGGAGCGGGCATTTTCGGGAACGTGCCTTGTGGGAGCAACACCCGAAGCTCGCTCCCACACGAGAGCGAACCACACGCGGCAGCTAATCGTCGAGCCGGACGCAATACATTGGGCACATCACGCCCAGTCGCGGGCCGGGGCCGGTCCAGGCGCCGCAACCGCCGCAGCCGTCGCGCTGGGGCGGGTCGATTGGCCAAGGGGTGGCCGACGGCGTTGGTGAGCCCAGGATGGGCGTGGCCGTGGGCTCCGGCGTAACGGCGGGGGTCGGCGAGGCTGTGGCCCTCACGGTAGCAATGGGCGCGCTAACCACAGGCCCGCCAACCGGCGCGGGCCAAGATTGCGGGCTGGGCGAAAGTGCGGGCGACGGCTGCGCGGTCCGCGTCCTGACGCCGGCGGCCGCGTTGGCCGAGGCCGGGGTGGCCGGGGCCGCCACATCGGTGCGTGAAGCCACCGGCCCGCGGGTGTCTGCCCGGCTCCAAACCAGGGCGGCCGAGCCGGCTAGCAGGGCTA
>CAZGZY010000016.1:0-12909 GCA_964530365.1 uncultured Candidatus Saccharimonadales bacterium | reverse complement strand
CGGGGGTAGAAGGTCTGCACCACTTGGTGTGGGAGATTGTTAACAACTCGATTGACGAAGTGATGGCCGGCCGCGCCTCGAGCGTGGATGTAACGCTGCTAGCTGACGGCGGCGTTAAGGTTACGGATGACGGCGCCGGCATTCCGGTGGACAAGCACAAGACCGGGTCTCAGGTGGGCAAAAGCGCTCTGGAGACGGTTCTCACCGTGCTGCACGCCGGCGGTAAGTTTGGCGGCGGTGGGTATAAGGTGAGTGGTGGTTTGCACGGCGTGGGCGTGAGCGTGGTAAATGCGTTGTCGACCCGGCTGGTGGCTGAGGTGCGTCGTGATGGCAAGCTGTATCGTCAGGAGTATTTGGCGGGCGTACCGCAGAGTGAGGTGAAGGTGGTGGGCAAGTACGATACCGGTGGCACTGGGACCACGATTACGTTTTGGCCCGATGCTAAGATTTTTGAAACGATTGAATTTAGTTATGACGACATTTTGGAGTATTTGCGGCGGCAGGCCTACCTCACGAAGGGCGCTTACGCAAAGCTAACGGATGAGAAGACGGGCCGGCGGCATGGGTTTTATTTTGAAGGCGGCATTAAGAGTTATGTAGCCCACATGAACCAAGGCAAAGCGCCGCTCAATGAGCCGCCGTTTTACGCCCAGAAATCGGTTGGTGAGAATGAGATCGAGATTGCTTTGCAGTATAACGACTCATACACCGAGACTGCCAAGTTTTTCGCGAATAATATTCCGAACCCTGAAGGCGGCACTCACTCCGAAGGCTTCCGCAGGGCTCTGACGCGCAATATTAACGACTACGCGCGTAAGAACGGTCTCATTAAGGACAACGAAGAGAACCTCACTGGCGAGGACTGCCGCGAGGGTATTACGGTGGTGATTTCGGTGCGGTTGCCTGACCCCCAGTTTGAGGGCCAGACAAAGTCGAAGCTGGGTAACCCGGAAATCCGTGGTTATGTGGAGCAGGTGTTCTCGGAGATGTTTAATTATTACCTCGAAGAGAATCCGAACGAAGCCAAGAAGATCGTTGGCAAAGCTACGCTGAGCGCGCGGGCCCGCATTGCGGCGCGGGCAGCTCGCGACACGGTGATTCGCAAGGGCGCGCTCGAAGGCATGACGTTGCCGGGTAAGCTGGCCGACTGCCGCACGAAAGATTCGAGCCGCAGCGAGCTCTATATCGTGGAGGGCGACTCGGCCGGTGGTTCGGCGAAGGGCGGCCGCGATAGCGAGTTCCAGGCGATTTTGCCGCTTCGCGGTAAGATCTTGAATGTGGAGCGGGCGCGCCTTGACCGAATGCTGGCTAATAATGAGGTTAAAAACATCATTATCGCGTTGGGCACGGGGATTGCCGAGCAGTTTGAAATCGGCAAATTGCGCTACGACCGCATTATTATTATGACCGACGCCGATGTTGACGGCGCACACATCCGGACGCTGCTATTGACGTTCTTTTACCGCCACATGCCTGCCATCATCGAGGATGGGCATCTCTATATAGCACAGCCGCCACTCTACGGTATCCCAGTGGGCCGCAAGAAGCTCTACGCGTTCGATGAAACCGAGCGCGACGCCATCATCGACCGCCTAATCGCCGAGAAACAGGAGAAGAAGAACTCCAAGCAGGCGGCTGAGGCGGCGGAAGCGGAGGCGGCGGGCGAAGAGGCTGCGCCTGAGACGGAAGCCGGCGCCATTGTGGTCGAGGAAGAAGACGAGACGGTGGAGAACGACGACCTGCGCGAGCGCCGTAAGTTGGCCGGCATAGGCGACATTCAGCGCTACAAGGGATTGGGTGAGATGAATGCCGACCAGTTGTGGGAGACCACCATGGACCCGGCCAACCGCGTGCTCCTGAAGGTGAACGTGGAAGACGCCGAGAAGGCCGACGCCATTTTTAACAAACTGATGGGCGAGGAAGTGCTGCTGCGGAAGAATTTTATTTCCTCCCGCGCCACTACGCTTAGCCATGATGATTTGGACGTATAGGAAAGAATTATGGACGAACAAGACTTAGACAGACTAGCCAATACCCCCGACGAAGAGTCCGAAGCTGTTAAGACCGATATTGGCACAGTGAAGTTGCAGCGGCTCGAAAACGAAATGGAAACGAGCTACTTGGCGTATGCCATGTCAGTGATTGTGTCCCGCGCGTTGCCCGATGTGCGCGATGGCTTAAAGCCTGTGCATAGGCGAATTCTGTACGTAATGAACAATTTAGGTCTTCGACACACGGCGAAATACCGCAAGAGCGCCAGCGTGGTGGGTGACGTGATGGGTAACTACCACCCGCACGGCGATAGCGCCATTTATGATGCCATGGTGCGCATGGCACAGGACTTTTCGATGCGCTACCCGTTGGTTGACGGCCAGGGAAACTTTGGCTCGATGGACGGCGATTCTGCTGCCGCTATGCGCTACACCGAAGCGCGCATGGAAGGCATCGCGGAAGAGATGCTGTTTGATATTGAGAAAGAAACCGTCGACTTCGTGCCCAACTACGACGGCACCAAGAAGCAGCCGTCGGTGTTGCCGGCAAAACTACCGAACCTCTTGCTCAACGGCTCGATGGGGATTGCCGTGGGCATGGCAACCAACATCCCGCCACACAACTTAAACGAGCTTATCGGTGCGATTGAAGAGATTATCGATAACCCTGAAGCTACACTCGACGATCTGCTCAAGCACGTGAAGGGGCCGGACTTCCCGACGGGCGGTATTATCTTTGGCAACGACTCGATCCGCCAGGCTTACGGTACCGGCAAGGGCGGCGTGGTGGTGCGGGCGAAGGCCGAGATTGTGGAAGACAAGAAGGGTCACGAGCAAATCGTGATCACCGAGATCCCGTACGCCGTTAACAAGGCTACGATGGTGGAGAAGATTGCCGAGCTGGTGAAGGACAAGCGCATCACCGGCATCAGTGACTTGCGTGACGAGAGCTCCCGCAATGGAGTAAGGGTTGTGATCGACCTCAAGAAGGACAGCTACCCGAAGAAAATTTTGAATCAATTATATAAAATGACGCCGATGCAGACGGCCTTCCACCTCAACATGTTGGCGCTCGTGGACAATGGCCGCCAGCCGCGCGTGCTGAGCCTGGAAATGATGCTGCGGGAATATTTAAAGCACCGTCAGGTGGTGGTACGGCGGCGGACCGAGTTTGAGCTGCGCAAAGCCAAGGACCGCGCCCATGTGCTCGAAGGTCTCAAGATTGCGCTCGACCACATCGATGAAGTTATTAAGACGATCCGCGCATCCCAGACCACTGATGAGGCGCGCATCAACTTGATGAAGCAGTTTAGCCTGAGCGAAATCCAAGCCCGGGCAATTCTGGCGATGCAGCTGCGGACACTGGCGGGTCTTGAGCGCAAGAAGATCGAGGACGAACTGGCTGAGCTCATGAAGCTGATCGCGGAACTCGAGAAGATTTTGGCTTCAGAGAGCGAGATTCTGCGAGTTATCCGCGAAGAGCTGGAGGAGCTAAAGGCCAAGTATGGTGACGCGCGCCGCACGCAGATTGTGGGTAGCGAGCTGGGCAAATTCTCGGAAGAGGAGCTGGTGCCAAACGAGCAAGTGATAGTGACACTTACGACCGGCAATTACATCAAGCGTATCCCGGCCAACACTTACAAGAGCCAGGGCCGTGGCGGCAAGGGCATCATGGGCATGACTACCAAAGAGGAGGACGTGGTGGAGCACTTGGTGCTCACCCAGAATCATGACTTTATGCTGTTCTTCACCAATAAAGGTCGCGTATTCCGCCTGAAGGTGTACGAGATTCCGGCAGCTTCGCGTACGGCCAAGGGCCAGCCGGTGGTGAATCTATTGCAACTGGGTCAGGGCGAGAAGGTGACGTCGCTGGTGACGTTTGACTCAAAGGTTGACCACTCTTACCTGTTTATGACGACTAAGCTTGGTACGGTGAAGAAGACGGCGCTGGCCGATTACGCGAATGTGCGGGCCAACGGTTTGATCTCGATTAAGCTCGATACCGGCGACGAACTCAAGTGGGTGAAGCTGACGGGCGGCAAGGACGAGATTATTATCTCGACGGCGCTGGCGCAGGCGATTCGGTTCAAAGAGTCTGAGGTGCGGCCAATGGGCCGGGCGACCCGCGGCGTGCGCGGTATCCGTTTGCGCAGCGGCGATGCCGTGGTGGGCATGGACGTGGTCCGGGCCGGCATGGAGATGCTGGTGGTGATGGAGAACGGCTACGGCAAGCGCACCAAGGTGGATCAGTTCGCGACCCATGCTCGCGGTGGCGTGGGTATTAAGGCCGGCGTGGTGACGGCCAAGACCGGCAAGACTGTGGACGTGCGAGCGATTACTGACCCCCGCGATGAAGTGGTGGTGGTGTCGACCCAAGGCCAGGTGATTCGTATGGCGCTGTCGGGCATCTCGCTGATTGGCCGGGCGACGCAGGGTGTGCGCGTGATGCGCATGGCTGATGGCGACAAGGTCGCCTCTGTGGCTCTCGTGGGAGAGGCTGAGCTCGAAGGCGAGCTGGCCGCGACATCTGACGCGCCTGTCGAATAATCCCTATCCGAACAAATAAGACCCATAAGATGAACCATGAGCTATCATGGTTTTTCTTATGTTTAATCTCACGATAATGCTTTGACAAAGTTGCAGATATTTTGGCATATCGTCCAATGTTGGGTGGTGGACGGGCGAGCTACAGTTGATACTGTTCGAATCCTGATTTACCTAAATAATAAGTAAAATTGACTACTCCCGAGGGTCCATGAGGCTAGTTAAGTTTGCCCAAATTGCGGTTGGATTTGCCGCCACTAGTGGTGTGGCTTTGGTGTTGAGTGGCAGCGCCTTTGCGGCGGATGCCCCCAATGGAGACTCCTCGGTCCAGCCTCCTACCCCTCAGACGATCTCATCTCAGGCTCGGGGAGGTGAGATGCCGGTTGTGGCCTCCCCGCTGGCTCTGCCGGAGAACGGCGACCGAGACGAGCCCCCGGTGTCGACTTTGGGGCCAACCAGCGAAGTTTCACAGGCGAACTCGAGTTGGCAGACTGCTCGGGGGAGTTCGGATAATGGTAATGCGGGGGCTGGTTTGAGCCAGAACGATTCGGGGTCAAAGCCGCCGGACGGGTTGTCGAAGGCCCAGCCTGCTAAGGGCCCCACGGATGGGCCCGCGCTATCTGACACGGCGGCGGAGCTTAGCGCTGGTAGCCCTGATGCACCATCGCTTTCCGCCGCGTCCGAAGTCTTGCCGGCCCAGCCGGTTGTTGACGCTGCTCCGTTATTGACGGCTGGCATGGATTCCGCTAAAGGCGTTGAGGCGGGAGTGGTGTTTCACTCGACCGTACTGCCGATTCAGCCGGTAATCACGAGCCACGCGCTGCCGGAAGACTTGGCGACGGGTGTGCCGTCGGCTCCGGTGAAGGCTAAGGCCCCGAGCTTGCCTAAGTCGAATGGGGCGTTTGGCCATTTGATTGCCGTGCTCGCCGGTACGATCGTGCCGCAGTTGTTCTTGCCGAATTTTGCTCCGGTTGGGGCGGCGACAGACATTCTTAGCCTCTTGGTTCTTTCACTGGTCGCGGCGGGGGTATTTGTATTCTCGTACGGTCTATGGCTGCGCCGGGGTGGTTTCGCGACGGCAGCGCGAGGTGATTCGTCTGTCGGCAGCCGGCTTTCTTTCATTGCTACACCAAACTTATTGGGTTATGTACTAGCGGAGCCGCGCTTACATGGCCCTTTTTCGATGGTGGCAGAGACGAAATTCAAAAACTTGGTTTCACGGCATTCGCAGAAAGGAGGTTTCATTATGAAGTTTAAGCGACTTATCGGCGCGGCTTCAGGAGCCTGCGGCCTGTCGCTGATGTTCGTCGGTGGGGCGATGGCCAGTGATGTCACCGTTGGGTCGACAGGGGCTGGTTCCACTCAAAACGTGACGATTGAAAATCAAACGACAACATCAACGGATAACACAAATGTGGTGAATGTGACGAGCCAGAATGTTCAGCTTCCGGCCAGCGGTGATGTTCAGGCCGATAACAACACTAGCGCGGGTGGGCTGAGTTCGGGCAGTGCCATGAATGAGAGCTCTGCCACCACTGTCGTGACGGTTGGCGACCAAACTGCGGGCGGCCAGGGCGCAAGCACCGGTGCCAATCCCAGTGTTGCGCCGGGTGGTGGCGGCGGGAATGGCGCCGTAGGCGTCGCCGCCGGCCCGTTCGGCCGCGGTAGCGTGCTGGGTGCGGCCACGACGGGGGGTTCGGGCGCGGGCGCGGCAATGCTTCCGGTGACTGGGCCGCAAGGTTCGGTGGACGTGTCGGCATTGCGTGCAGCTTGGCGGCCCCAGACCGACGCGCCAACTGCCGGTTTGGCCAAGACCGGCCGCTCGGTTTCGCCTTGGCTGCTGGCTATGGCTTCGGCCATTGGTTTGACGGGCGCGCTTGGCACATTAATGCTAGCTCGGCGACGAGAGGGGAGGGTGCAGATATGAACACACCAAACCGCTTTACGGCTTTTGTGGCCCAGCGGCTTATACCGGCGGTGGCGGTAGGCATTGGAGTGCTGGCAACGGCCCAACATGGCATGCCGAGTTCGCCCCGAACGTCGGATGTGCAGTCGGGATCGGCCACGGGAACAACTGAGGCTGTAACGGCTTCAACCCCCGTGCCTACCCCGGCCGGCAACTCTCACGTCGTGGTAAACGGCCAGCCGATCCCGGTGGACGCTAACGGTAACACGAGCGTCACCCTTTCCGGTGGTGCGACCCACGTTGATGTGTCCGGCGGCAATACCACTGTTACCACCACCAACCCGGTGGCGAGCGAAAATAGCGCTGCGGGTAATGCCAATAACGTGAATGTGAGCGTCGATTCCAGCTCGTCCGGCAGCGGCAGTTCGAGTAGTTTCACTAGCAACAACTCATTTAGTTCATCCTCCACTTTCTCATCGAGTTGGTGAGAGGCGGGCCCTCGGGCCCGGAACTAGACAATATTAACTAATTTAAAAGAAAGGAATTACAGAATGAAAATGAAAGCATCTGTACTTCGATACGCGGCCATTGGAATGGCAGCAGTAAGCTTCGCCGGCATTGCCGCCGCTAGCACGGTAACCGTTGGACCTACGGGCCAGGGCTCACTCAACCAAGTGACTCTATCCAACAGCAGCAACGTGACTCACACCAACGTGAACGCGGTCGGTGTTGGTAGCCTCAACGGCCAGCTCGCTGCCTCCGGTAGCGTAAACGCCAACAACAACACGACCGTTGGCGGTGCAACCACTGGCATGGCTTCGAACATGGGTTCGCAGACCACGACCGCTACCGTGACTAACGGTAGCGCTACCACAACTGGTGGCGCTTGGATGCCGGCTGCTGACATCATCACTGTTGGACCAACGGGCCAGGGCTCGACCAACCAGGTGAACAGCACCAACTCCAACACGGTGAACACCACCAACGTCAACGAAGTTCAAGTTCAAAACGAGAGCTTCCAGGGTGCGTTTAGCGGCAACGTTAACGCCAACAACAACACTACGGCCGGTAGTGCGACCACGGGTGCGGCTAGCAACGGCAACACTCAGACCACGACGGTTACGCTCACGAACAACTAGTTCGGGACGATCTGTCTACGATAGGAGCCTCCCAGCTCCTATCGGCACTTATCCAATATTTGAATTAGTGAAGATCCATAGTCACACTGCATAACAGGAGGGGGAAACGGAAACCGATGAAACGAAGACTATTCTCCAGCATTTGTATTAGCTTAATTCTCGTCAGCCAGACGCTGATGGGTGGGTTTGCGCTCGCGGCGGATCCGCCGCCGCCCACGCCGACGACCCCGGCCACGCCGACGCCGGCTACCACGCCCGATCCATCGGCGTCGCCCTCGCCAAGCCCGTCGGTAACACCCACGCCTCCGGCCACGCCGACTCCGGCCCCTACACCAAAGCCGCCGGCTACTCCCACGCCACCCCCAACGCCTGATCCCTCGAAGGTTGGCGCGGGGGCGACGGGCGCCAGTGATACGGGCGCTACCGACACGGGTGCCGACCAGACTGGTCCGACCGAGCCGACGGGTACTATCCCAGATTGGGTGTTTGACACAGCGACGAACCGTTGGGTGGCGGCCGATAAGTCGTCGTTTGTGTGGGACAAAGCCAGCGGTTACTGGCTTTCGCCGAAATATTACTACAACCCACGGACTGGTTGGTACACGATTGCGGTGGGTCCGGACAATGCCCAAGGCGACAAGTTGCTCACCGGGCCCAAGACGGTTCACACGGCGTTTGGCGACATCGCGGTCGGCTCGGCCGATTGGCAGTTGGCCAAGATGATGGGGATGATCGACGACAGTGGTCAGCCCACCGGAGCGGCGGCCGTGAGCGTGGCCGGGACGGGTAATGGTTCGAGCAATTCCGGGACCATCTCCAATTCAAACCAAAACTGGTTTGACCTCACCAACCTCGTGAGCGTCATTAATACCCTGCAGAGCACGGCAAAATCCGGTGACGCCACGGTTGATGCCAATACCAGCGTGGGGAACGCGGTAACGGGGGCGGCCATGGTGCTGGCTAACCTCATTAACCTGCTGACTTCGGCCTGGTCGTGGTCCAATGGCGACCTCAACTTCTTCATGCAAAATCTCTTCGGTGACCAAACGGGTGACATCATGCTCAAGCCCAGCCAAACCGTGACGGGCGGGGGCGGCGGCCTTGGGTCGTCCGCGAGCGTGAACGGGACCGGGTCTGGGTTGACTAACCAGGCCAACGTCGACAACTCGAATAATGTCGACGTGAACGCGCAAAACAGCGGCAGTATCACGAACAACGTTGATCTGGCGGCCCAGAGCGGCGAGGCGGTGGCCAGCCGTAACACGAGCGCCGGCAACGTACAGTCGGGCGACGCGTACGCTGAGGTGAACATTATGAACCTCATCAACTCGTTTATTAGCTCGGGGAGCTCGTTCTTCGGGATCTTGAACATTTTTGGTAATTTGAACGGCGACATTTTGTTCCCCGATGGGTTCCTCAACGCCCTGCTCGGGAGCGGAAGCTCGGGTGGCGGTAACAATGCTACGGTCGGCGACACAGGTCAGGGCTCGACGAACCAGGCCGGTGTGACGAACGACAACACGGCGAACATTACCAATAACGCGCAGTATGGCATTAACAACAACGTGAAGACCACCGCCGAGAGCGGCGCGGCCACGTCGGACGCCAACACGGCGGCTGGCAACGCCAAAACCGGCGAGGCGAGCACGACCAATGGCCTGTTTAATCTCGTCAACAGCCGGATCTTCGGCGAGAACGCGGTGCTCGTGATCGTGAACGTGATGGGGCGCTGGGTGGGTTCGATCATGAACCTACCGGGTACTGGGAGTACCCAATCGGCGCTGCTGACCGGCGGCGCGACCGTCACGAACACCGGCGCGGGCTCGAATAACCAGGCTGGGGTGACGAACAACAACACGGCGAACATTAACCAGTCGAGCGTTGGAACCATCACGAACAACGTGAAGGTGGACGCTCAGTCCGGCGATGCCACAGCCACCCAGAACACCAAGGTGGGGGATGTGCAGAGCGGCAAGGCTAAGGCGGTGTCGAGCGTGGCCAACATTGTGAATTCCGCGCTGAGCGTGAGCCACTGGTTCGGGGTGCTCATAATTAACGTGTTTGGCGATTGGTTCGGGGATGTTAACCACAACTCCGCTGCCGGGAACGCACCACTGACCGCGGACCAGTCGGCGCAGCTGGCGGCATCGGGTGGCCCTGGGCTGTCGCCGAACCTGGTGGCGGCGGCCTCTGCGGCCCTGCAGAACGCGGGTGGCAGCGGGACCGGCAATGTCCAGGGTGCCAGCACGCAAGTGGCGTCCGGTGCGACCGGCGGCCAGGTGCTGACGGCGGCGGCCGAGCAACCCGCGGCCCAGAAGCTCGTCGCGGCCGCTAAGGGCCAGGACATGAGCATCTTGTTTGCCCTGTCGGCGCTGGCTATGCTGGTGGCCGGCGCATTGGCCTCAATCGAGAAGAAGCTTAGGGCGCAATAGCCTAAGCCTGGCCTGGGAGAAAAAGCGCCCGCTTAGGCAAATGCCGGCCGGCGCTTTTTCTTGTCTCGGGGGGAGGCCGCCTAATTACATCTGTCGCAAGCGGTAAAAAACCGCTACAATAAGCGCACCATATTCAGGAGCTTACCAGTGGTTTACAACCCCTATATTGTTGTCCCGCTCGCGGCGTGGGCCATCGCCCAAATTAGTAAATTTGCCATCGCGGCGTTTCGCGGTCGGCTCGATTTTCGCTACCTTTACGCATCTGGCGGTATGCCGAGCGTGCATTCCGCAGTAGTGTGTTCGCTCGCCACGACGGCGTTTTTGGTAGATGGCCCCGGTAGCCATATTTTTGGCTTTACCATCATCTTCGCGGCTATCGTCATGTATGATTCCTTTGGGGTGCGGCGCTCGGCGGGCGAGCAGGCGGCGGCGATCAACATGGTGATCGAGGGGCTCGACCGCAGTCGGGTTAAGCTTGACCAGCCGAACTTGCATCTTCGCGAGATTCTTGGCCACCAGCCTCGTGAGGTCACGGCCGGCGCGGTTGTCGGTGTAATTTTGGCCGGGTTGTTTAATTACGACCGGCTAGGCGCGCTAGGAACCTTTTTGCAGGCGCTGCCGAATCGGCCGGAGATCCTGGGCTACCTCATCGCGTTTGTGGTAATTATTGCCGGCGGATGGATCACGCGCCTGGTTATGCGGGCGCGTTACCCCAAATCCAAGACCATTAAGGCCCTGAGTAAGCGAATTCTCACGGCTACCCAGACAGTTGGTTGGTTGGGGTTGGTGATGGTGGTCTTGGTATACGAGCGGGCGAGCTACCTGGCATGGCGGCTGTGGCCGGTTCTGATGCTGGCCATCGGTTTATGGTGGGCAATTTGGCTGCTGACGGCCTCTTACCGGAGTGTCCCGACCGCGATGGCGGGGGAGATGAACGAAGCCCGCAAAATGAAGTGGCTGCAGTGGGGCCGGCGTAAAGATAAGAGCCGCCGCAAGTCGAAATAATGAATTTCGAGTAAAATTCGTGACTTTTTAGGCTAGCATAAGCGGGTTGCGTTATACTAGATCAATGGCGACCCAACAGCTACCACATTTTGAACACCACTTGCGGGAAATGCGGGTGACAAGACGTCGGTTTAGCCTGGCGGTGGTGGCGATGTGTATGGTTATTTCGGTGGCAGTGGGGCTGCAGTTTCGGGGGAGTGAAGCTGCTACGATGGTTACGATTAGTGGCCGGGTGTACAACGCCACCACGGGGGCGGGGCTGTCGGGGCTAACATTGCATCTGTGCAGCGGAAACCCCAATATTGTGACGAATTCGAGCGGCAATTGGTCTTATACACTAACCCAGTGGCATTGGTTTTGCGTGGAGTACGTGAGCGGGGCGCCGGCGAGCGTTAAGTTCAAAGACGCGCCCAACGTCACAGCTGAGGCCAAGGCGGTGGGGGCAACGTCGTATGAATCGCAGGTGGCCGGGGTCAATTGCTACCACAGCTCTAGTTGTACCGGCGACGCGCCCAAGTACGATCGTTCGGTCGATACCGGGTACGACCTGCGCTTTTCCAGCGTGGCGACACCGGCGCCCACCCCGGCGCCTACGCCGAAGCCTACCCCCATACCCACCCCTGTGCCTACTCCGGTGCCCACAACTACCCCCATACCGACTCCTGTACCACCTGGTTCCACACCGAAGCCGCCTACGACCACGCCTAAGCCGCCCACGCCGCGTTCGGGCACTCCGACACCCATCCCGGGCAGCGGAGCCGGCTCGGGGGCTGGAGCGCCGGCGTCGGGGGCCCCGGATGTGACCCCACCGTCGGCTCCCGGGAGCTTGCAGGCTCTGGTCTCGGGGGATAACGCTCTGGTGACGCTCTCGTGGTCGGCCTCGAGTGACGATTCCTCGGGGGTTAAGGAGTACCAGGTGGAGCGCTCGCTTGATGCCGCGACATGGGTGACTTTATCGGGTACTGTCACAGAGCTGCTGTACCGGGATGACGGCGCGGCTTTTGGGGTCGACTATTACTACCGTGTCCAGGCGATTGACAATGCCGGTAACGCCTCAGCCTACGCCATGGCCGATGCGACTACCCCCGATTTTACCGGTAATACGAGCAACAATGACTCCACGACGTATACCAGTGACGACCGGCTGGCTAATGTCTTGCTGCCGAGTGGGGCCCTTGATGGGGACGCGGATTGTACGGTGACCAAAGACCTCACCAGTCACCCCGGTAACGCGACCCACATTGTGGTTGGGGGCCCATATGTGCTGGTGTGTAAGGACGCGGCCGGATCGGTGCTAAGCGATTTCAACAAACCAGTAACCTGGACTTACAATCTTAAAGGTAAGCTTGCCGGCTTCCAGAACCCGGCGCCCTCGAATATTGGGGCGGGCACGGCGGTGGCAGTTAAGGCCTTCACGTTCGACAAGAAGACCCAAGTATTGCAGTTTACTGTTGCCCAAGCCGGGGGGACCGTGGTGCTCGCGACGGCAAAACCAGCCTTCCCCATAAATCTGGTGATCATTTTGGCCGTGCTGTTGGTCGTGATTGTAGGCGTGGTGGTGTTTGTGCTACGCCACGTTCAAAAACAGAACTACGATGATTATTTGCGGTCGAAATATTACAATTTGTGACAGATCAGTGATTTGCGGTGATTTTCTTTCGTAAACCCGTTGACACTCGCTATCTGATCCAGTATGATTCTGGAGTCTTGAAATGGTTCTGTGGATAGCAAGTCTCTATGACTGGCTATTTATTTTGACCAAAATGAGATAGTAGCTTGAAATCTTTTTCGTGCAGTGCAGTGAAGACCTGCTCTTTTCGTCAGTGGAGAGGCAGGTCACGGTGCTATGGTTTCGGCCATAAGCACACAAAAATTTTTTTGATTGAGCGCCA
>CAZGZY010000015.1:9268-13206 GCA_964530365.1 uncultured Candidatus Saccharimonadales bacterium | reverse complement strand
GTCTCTCGGCAAACAAGTCAGAGAGATTTTTTAAATTTAGGGAGACCGTGACATGGCCATTTCCCGAGCTGCCAAAGAGCAAGCTGTTGATACCCTCAGCGGCGAACTCGGACGCATCAAGCTGGCCGTCATGACCGACTATCGAGGTCTCACCGTGCGCGAGGTTGAAGAACTGCGCGGCGTACTGCGTGCCGAAGGGATTACCTACCGGGTAACCAAAAACACGCTTTTGCGCCTAGCGACGTCCAAAAACCCCGCTCTCGCAGGTATCAGCCCGACCAGTTTCAGCGGCCCGATGGCCCTGGCTATGGGATTCGATGACGAAGTGGCTCCGGCCCGCGTTATCTTCCAATACGCCAAGACCCATGACGCTCTGGAAATTGTCGGAGCGATCACCGGCGACGGTACCGTCCTCGATGCCGCCCAAGTGAAGGCGCTGGCAACCCTACCCACCCGCGAGCAACTGCTCGGACAGGTGGTTGGTACCATTGCTGCCCCGCTTACCGGCTTCGTCGGCGTCATGGCTGGCAACGTCCGCTCAATCATTAACGTACTAAACGCCCTTAGCGAAGCTAAAGCGTAACAAGGAGACTTTCCAATGGCTGAAGCCACTGAAGAGAAGGTAGATTCTACCGAAGAGAAATTTGAAGTTCCGGCTAAGTTCGAGAAGCTCGTTGAGCAGATCGACAAGCTGAGCGTTCTGGAGCTCTCAGAGCTCGTTAAGGTCCTCGAGAAGCACTACGGCGTGTCCGCTGCCGCTCCGGCCGCCGCCGCTGCTCCAGCCGCTGCAGGCGAAGCCGCTGAGGCTGTCGAAGAGAAGACTTCGTTCAACGTAATTCTGGCCGCCGCTGGCGAGCAGAAGATCAACGTCATCAAGGCCGTGCGTGAAATCACCGGCCTCGGCCTGGCTGAATCCAAGGCCCTCGTTGACGGCGCCCCCAAGCCCGTCAAAGAAGGTGTCGCCAAGGCTGACGCCGAAGACGCCAAAGCCAAGCTCGAAGCCGCTGGCGCCACCGTCGAGCTCCAATAGCTCTCCGCTGACAGTATGCAAACCAATTAGTCTCCGGCCCCGTGCCGGGGCCTTTTTGGTTTGCCCTGGGCCCCGTTGGGCAGCTACAATCACAGAGGCTGACAATTTAAGAACCAGCCAAAGGAACCACTATTGGCCGAAACAACCGTCTTTATCATCGGGGCAGGGGGGATGGTGGGCGCCAGCGTCGCGAGCGCCCTGAGCATCCAACAAATCGCCAAACACATTGTGCTCATCGACATCAACCAAGACCTAGCCCATGGCCAAGCTATGGACCTCAACCACGCCACCGCCTACAGCGAGGGCGTACGGGTTCGAACAGGGGAGTACAGCGAGATCACGGAGCGGGACGTTGTGGTAATAACCGCCGGCCTCGCTCAGCGCCCGGAGGGGCAGTCGCGGCTGGCGCTCCTAGATGCCAACGCCCGCATCATTACTGAGATCATGGGGCAGGTAAAACCGCAAAAGCCCGCGTTTATTCTCGTGGTCTCAAACCCGGTAGATGTGCTCACCCATCTGGCTTGGCAGCTCTCCGGCCTGCCCCGTGAGCGCGTATTTGGCACCGGCACCGCCCTTGACACCGCCAGACTCCGGGTAGTGCTAGCCCAGGAGCTACACGTTTCGCAGTCGCAAGTGCAAGCCTACGTCTTTGGCGAACACGGTGACTCGTCGTTCGCAGCCCTCTCGAGCGCGGCCATTGGTGGTGTGCCACTCGCTAGCTTCCCGGGCTACACACCAGGTCTCACCAGTACCATCAATGATGATATTCGAGCCGCCGCTGCCAAGATCATTGCTGCGAAAAAATCCACCTACTTCGGCATCGGACATATCACAGCGCAGGTTGTCGCCTCTCTCATGCGCCCCACCGCCACCATTTTCCCGATCTCGACGGTGGCTGACGGCGAATATGGCCTGCGGGACGTCGCGATCGGGCTGCCGGCTCTAGTGAGCAACCAAGGAGCCTAGATTTTGGAGAATTACCCCCTAAACCAGTCCGAGACAGTGGCCTTGCACAAATCGGCCGAAATTCTCACGGCGGCTCTCGCCAATTTGAGTACGAAACCATAATTTGTTTTGACTTTGTTCGCACCGCGTAGTATGAATAGAGCCAGCGAGTGTGAAACCAATACCAAAGGATTTTTGGTGGCAGATATTACGGAAAAACAACTCAAGACCCTCAAGAAGCTGATTGAATCAGCCGAAACGAACTTGGCCGGCGCCAAAGAGCTGCTGACTAGCCTTATTGGTTCTGAGGGTACTGTCACGCCAGCCGAAGCCAAAATGGCCACGCAATCCGGCAAGGTTATCGAGGGCGCCTTCGACGGCCAGCACATGATCGGCCCCGACGGCAAATCTTACCCCGTACCCGCCAACTACGCCTCCAAGTCCAAGCTTGTCCAGGGCGACCAGCTCAAGCTCATCATCGGCGACGATGGCACGTTTATCTACAAGCAAATTGGACCGGTCGAGCGCAAGAAGCTCATCGGCACGCTCAACCTCAAAGACGGCGCCTACTTCGTCGAAGCCCGCGGCCAAGAGTACCATGTGCTCTTCGCCAGCGTGACCTACTTCAAGGCCCAACCCGGCGACCAAGTCACCATGGTGATCCCCGAAGAGGGGGAGGCCGAATGGGCCGCCATTGAAGCCGTCATCGGTTAATGCTCTATTTCGTCACCGGAAATGCCGGAAAATTCCGCGAAGTCCAAGAGGCGCTGCCGGACATCGAGCAGCTCGAACTGGAGCTGGACGAAATCCAAAGCCTCGACCCGCAAATTGTCATCGAGCACAAGCTCAATCAGGCCTCAGCCCAGCACCAAGGGCAGTTCATGGTTGAGGACACTTCGCTGGTCTTCCATTGTCTAAGCGGCTTGCCCGGTACGTTAATTAAATGGTTCGACGAAACCCTCGGCAACGACGGCATGGCCGATCTAGTGCACCACTACCCCAACCACACTGCCACCGCCCGCAGCACCATCGGCTACCGGGACACCACCGGCTCCATCCATTACTTCACCGGCGAGACCACGGGCGCAATTGTCCAGCCCCGCGGCACATTGTCGCCCTTTGGCTGGAACTCCATCTTCCAACCCGACGGCCACACCCGCACCTTTGCCGAAATGACTGTGCGCGAGAAAAACGCCATCAGCATGCGGGGGATTGCCGCCCAAAAGCTGGCCCGTCACCTCGCAAGTTCCAACCATTAGACCCGCACCGCTACTACCGCCCAAGCGCGCAGTCAGATATAATGGGAACTTACGAAGGGTGGAACGAAGTTGGGTAGTCAGGCGCTGTATCGAAAATACCGCAGTGGTGATTTTAGCGAGATTATCGGCCAAGATCATGTGGTAAAAACGCTCACCGCTGCCATTGCGAGCGGCAAACTCAGCCACGCCTACTTGTTCACCGGGCCCCGTGGCACCGGCAAAACCAGTGTCGCCCGTCTGCTGGCCCGAGCCCTCAATTGCACCGGCAACCCCAAGCCGTGCAACAAGTGTGCCAATTGCCTGGCCACCATCAACTCGTCGCTCGACGTCATCGAAATGGACGCCGCCTCCAACCGCTCCATCGACGCCATCCGCGAGCTCCGCGAGAAGGTTGGGCTAGCCCCCACGCAAGGTCAATATAAGGTTTACATCATTGATGAAGTCCACATGCTCACCACCGAGGCCTTCAATGCGCTTCTGAAAACACTAGAGGAGCCGCCAGCGCACGCTGTGTTCATTTTGGCAACTACCGAAGCCCACAAGGTCCCCGAGACCATCATTTCGCGCACCCAGCGCTTTAATTTTAAGCCCCACACCGACGCCAACATGATCGCACACCTAGCGAAAATCGCCGCCGCCGAGGCCTTCAATGCGCTTCTGAAAACCCTCGAAGAGCCGCCAGCGCACGCTGTGTTCATTTTGGC
>CAZGZY010000015.1:0-9258 GCA_964530365.1 uncultured Candidatus Saccharimonadales bacterium | reverse complement strand
TAGCGAAAATCGCCGCCGCCGAGGGCATCCAAGTAGAGCCCGAGGCGCTCAGCCTCATCGCGGCCGCTGCCCGGGGCGGATTTCGTGATGCTATCAGTATGCTCGACCAGCTCGCCACCAGCGGAATATCGCCGATCACGGGCGCAACGGTGCGGGACCTGCTGGGGTACTCGAGCGCCGAAGAAATTACGACCCTCAGCCAGGCCATAGCCGCCGGCAACCCGCGCGCCGCCCTCGAGACTATTGGCCGCCTGGAAACGGCTGGTGCCCAGGCCGGGCAGGTCACCCTCCAGCTCATCGAGTTGTGGCGGCAGGTTCTGCTCACCGCCGCCGGCGCGCGCGTAAGCCCCAGCTCAGAAACCGGGAAACTGGCGGCAGCCGTGCCGGCGGCCCGCAGCGCCCAGATTGTCGAGGTTTTACTTGAGGTCATGCGCTCGCACTGGCCGCAGCTCGCGCTCGAGGCCGCCGTGGTCAAGCTCACCGCGTCAATGCCGACCGCCACACCGGGGTCCAACCCAGCCCCCGCAGCCCCCAGCCCCATAGCGGCCTCGCCGGCGCGCCCAACCCACTCAACCGCCCCAGCCGCCCGCGAGGCCCCGGCGGCCAAGCCGTCACCGCAGCCCGACGAACCTGCAGCCCCTACCGTCGGCGCGCTCCGGGCCGAATTGTGGCCGAAAGTACTCGTGATACTAAAATCCCAAAATAACTCGCTCTGCGCCTTACTCCAGATGTACCCAGTTGACTTTAGCGACGGGGAAGTTACGATTAAGCCCCGGTTTAACTTCCACCGCGACCTGTTCCTTAAACCCGCCAACCGGACCATAATTGAAGCGGCGGCCGCCAAGGTGTACGGCCGACCCGTTAAAGTTAGCGCTCGAACCGATGAAGCCAGCCAGAAGCCCAAGAGTGCGCACCATGACTCCGCAGCCGAGCTCGTATCCTCAGCCCTCGAGATATTAGGTGGAGAAATTGTAGACTAATGGCCCAAACCTATTCCAAAGACCGCCCCCGAGAGAAGAAACTACCCACCATTGGGGAGGTCTTGGAAGGGGAAGTAGCGGCCGGCCGCGTGCCTCCGCAGAACGTCGAGGCCGAAGCCAGCCTCATTGGATCGATCCTGATCGAAAAAGACGCCATTATCAAGATTGCCGATATCGTATCGGCTGACGATTTCTACGTGGACCGTAACGGGCTCATCTTCGCCGCCATCATCGACCTCTACGAGCAACGCCAGCCCATCGACATCGTGAGTCTATCCGGAAAACTAAAAGATGCCGGCGAGCTTGAACGTATTGGCGGTTCCGCCTACATCACCGAACTCACCTCGGCGGTGCCCACCGCCGCCCACGTGGTGCACTACGCCGGCATTGTGGCTCACAAGGCAACGCTTCGCCGCCTCATCGCCGCCGCCTCCAACATCACCGGGCTCGGCTACGACGAGCAAGCGCCGCTCGACCAGCTCCTCGACCGCGCCGAGCAGACCATCTTTGAAGTCTCCCAAAAAAACCTCAAGCAAAACTTTATTCCCATCAACGAAGTGCTCGCCGACTCCTTCGACCGCCTCAACGAACTTCACTCCAACTCCGGCAAGCTCCGCGGCATCCCCACGGGTTTTCGCGACCTCGACAACATGTTGGCCGGCTTGCAAAACTCCGACCTGCTCATCCTGGCCGCCCGCCCTTCCATGGGTAAGACCACCCTCGTCATGAACGTCGCCCACCACGTCGCGGCCAAAGAGGGGATCCCCGTGGGCTTCTTCAGCCTTGAGGTGTCCAAGGAGCAGCTCATCGACCAGCTCCTGGCCATCGAATCCGGCGTTGATTCCTGGAAGCTCCGCACCGGCGCCCTCGACGACGACGATTTCCCCAAAATTAACGAGGCCATGGCCGAGCTCTCCGAGGCACCGCTCTACATCGACGACTCCGCCACCACCAACGTCATGGAGATGCGCACCAAAGCCCGACGCTTGCAGGCCGAGCATGGCCTGGGGCTCATCATCATCGACTACCTCCAGCTCATCTCCGGCGGCGCCAGCTCCCGGGACGGCCGCCAGCAAGAAGTTTCGGAAATCTCGCGTGGCCTCAAGGGTCTCGCTCGCGAGCTCAACGTGCCGATCATCGCCCTCTCGCAGCTCTCCCGCGCCGTCGAATCACGCACCCCACCCATCCCGCAGCTGTCCGACTTGCGCGACTCCGGCTCCATCGAGCAAGACGCCGACGTCGTCATGTTCATCTACCGCGAGGCCTACTACAACAAACAAACCGACCGCGACAACATCACCGACATCATCGTCCGCAAACACCGTAACGGCCCCGTCGGCGACGTCGAGCTCTACTTCCACCCCGAGCAGCGCCGCTTCACCAACCTCGACCGCTTCCATGGGTAAGGCTCCAGCACGGGGGCGGCTCATCTCTCGACAGCTGGCAGTAAGCGGTACAGCTCCTGGGCCACCGTATGCGTATCGCGAACCGCCTGCGCTACAGTAGCACTATCAAACTGGTCGGCAGGCAGTCGTTTGGTCTCGATCCCGGTCGTTTTCTGCCTTCCAATCAGGCGCTCCGGCAAATCTCTCGGCACCAGAGATTGGAACTCATCTAAGACAAACCCTCGCGTGGTGGGATGATAGAAGTTCGCGCCAGGTGGAGATTTTTTACTCCTATCATCAAGATAGGTTAGGGTGGCCACGTCTATACTGCCACGGTCCCTTCGGCTATTAGCGCTAATCGCACTACGGATCCTCCCGACATTATCACCCGAATCCACATACTCGGTAACGATCAGCGCGCGGCTATCGTCACTGGCCGGCGCCGGAAAGAAGTCATCTGGGGGATCGCCCCGATACTTACCCTGCATAAACTTACGAACGGGCGCCGGCAAGCCGGCTTCTTCTCGACGAAACTTGGCGAGCCACCAAAAAACCATAGCTGGCAAACGGCCGCTCCTATCATCCCCAACGATTAGGTCGTAATCTGCAAGGCTCGAATTAACCTGCTCTGCCAAGCTCAAGGTTAACTTTAGGATTTCCAGATCGTTAAAAGGTGGGCCAATCTTATCGCAAAGCTGGCTCAATCGTTCCTCGGTCGACAGCTCGGGTTCGCTGGCATCAGGTGCTGCTGCCTCAACCTGCCTTCTGGCGGCCTCAATTGCGTCTTCTCTCACGGCGTCTCCAGGCTGCTCCACCCTCTCTTCACCGGCTGTATCCGTCAGAATTGGAAATTCTGGCGGGTTTGGGCTGCCGCCGGGTATCTCCGGGGTAAAGGATGCTCGCTCTGTCATAATTGCAGTATAACAGTTTGGGTGTCGGGGGACGCGCTACTCGCTAAGGCCACGTTTAACCAGGCCCGGGAACTAGCCTGCGGGTATATTTTATGAGCTCAGAGCAGTATTATTGGTATTATTTCGGCCAGCTTGGTTGTTTTCCTCGCCTGCCTACCCTATAATCTCTTCCATGGTTACTCTAAAGCCACAAACTATGGACATGATGATGCCTCCTCGCCCCCGCGGAGTTTTGTCTAGCGTGTCCTAAAGATAATTAACGAACCAGACAAATAGCCTCCGCGAAAGCGGAGGTTTTTATTTGTCTAAGTAAGGAGAGAGATGACGAATGTAATAGGAACCATCATAAATGATTGCGCCGACGGGTCGGCCAGAACCCGCCAAGAGCTCCGGTTTGACGCGCTTTTCGGGGTAAAGCCGACATTCCTCGGCGTCGGGTCGTATTTGCCAATTGAGGCGGCGGGCAACCTGCTCGACCAACTCGATGTCTTAACGAAATTCCCGTTGGCAAACAAAAACCGCGAAAATATCGTGCTCGCCAACGTCGCGCCCCGGGCTGAAGGTGTTAAACAAAAATGGGATAACGGAACGCCGTTTTGCTATTTCCGCACCGGCAATACACTGATCGTCGGTACCTACGAAGGGCCCTTTTTAGCGCTAGCTCGCAACCTGGGGGTGACACGCGAAGTAGAGCTTTTGGATGTTCCAACAGTCACCGCCACCGCGGTGGGGTGGGGCGACCTTTCGACAGAGGAGGCCAAGAAGATCAACCACTCGCAATTCCGAAGCTTGGAGTTCTTGCCTCTTGCCGCGTACTGGCTATGGACCGGCAAGCCGGTGCCATCAACCAAGCAATCGCTAGCCGCACTGCCAAGCCCAAAAAACCAAGTTTGGCAGATCGACAATTTTGGCAACGTAAAAACGACCCTTTTGCCCCAAGATGTTGGGTTTGAACAAGGCAAGCAAGTAGCGTTATTTAACGGCCAGACCGCCACTTGCTACAACCGGCTCGCCGACGTCCCAAACAACGTCACTGGGCTCACTATTGGCAGCTCGGGGTATGGCGTCCACCGTTTTCTGGAGGTCGCGGTCGGCGGGTGCGGGAAAGCGGGGAGCGAGCACGGGTTTGTGGTTGGCTCCGCGGTCCTGAAAGCCTAAGCCATTAGACGGGGTCACGGGCGGCCTCTCAATCTATTTACAGCCATAGATGATGTCGGTTATGCTTGGACGTAAGAAAAAGAGGCCAGAGTGGCGAGCGAAACCGAAGCATCCCAGGTAAGGATAAAACGTGTTGGCAAATTTGGGGCAGTCGGCGTGCTTAACACGCTGGTTGATTTTGTCATCTTCAACATCCTCTCCGGTAATGTTGGGCTGTCGCTCATTGAGTCGAATATTATCTCGACCACCATCGCCATGGTTTTTAGCTTTTTTGCCAACAAGCGGCTCGTGTTCAAAAAAACCAACGGCCCAATTGTTGAGCAAGCCATGATATTTCTCCTCACCACCGCCTTTGGTCTGTATGTGCTCCAAACCGGCGCCATTAAGCTCTTAACCGATGTCTGGCTCTGGCCGATGCAAACCGCCGTCACAGTCTTCCACGCCGCGCACCTTACCGGCCACGACCCATTCCTGGTCAAAAACGGCGCCAAAGCCGTTGCTACCCTCATTAGCCTTACCTGGAATTATTACATGTATAAGAAAGTGGTGTTTAAGTAATGGCGCAGGCATCCGTCCGCCCCCCATTTGCCTGGCTTGGCAAATACACGCCCCTAGTTAGTTTGGTCGCGGTCGTGATAACCGGAGCATTTTTCCGGTTCTTCCAACTTGGTTCACTACCCCCCGGCCTGTATGACAGCTCAGCCCAAATCGGCCTGCAAGCCCAAAACCTCATCGAGCACGCCGCGCTACCCATCCTTGACGCTGCCAACAGCTACGCACCGCTATGGGTGTGGTTCACTGCCGTATCAGTTAAGCTGTTTGGCCATACCGAGCTTGCTCTGAGGCTGTGGCCGGCCCTCCTGGGCACTCTGGCGGTGCTCACAACCTGGCTATGGGTCCGGTCCTGGTTTGGCACACGCATTGCCTGGCTAGCGTCGTTCCTGCTCGCTATCACCCCTTGGGCCGTTACCTTGTCGCGTAACGACATCGCCGTCGCCGCCCCGCCACTACTCGTATCGCTAACGCTCTGGGTTGGCACGCTGGCCTGGCGCACCCGCGACACCTGGCGCTACCTCGCGCTAGCCCTGGTGCTCATTGCCGACTTGTTCGCCGGGCCCATCGGCTGGCTGCTAGTGACCGTCGCCCTCGGTGTCGGCCTGCTCCAACTGGCCCGCACCCGGCAGCTCATGGCCGTCAATCGGGCTCGCGTGCTGGGGGCCGCGGGGCTAGCTGTTGGCCTGGCCTTCTTGGGCTACCTCATCGGTATCTCCGCGCCGGCTATCAAAGGCTTGCCCCAGGCCAGCGGGCTCACTACCGGCCTGGGTACGCTAGGTACGAACCTCGTAAAAACCCTGCTCATGTTCAACCTTCGGGGCGATGAGAACTACCGGCACAACCTCACCGGCGAGCCAATGCTCAACGTGTTCGTTGGCCTCATGCTAATAGCCGGCCTGCTGGTTGGAATATCGCGCCTCCACGAACGCCGTTACCGTCTGCTATTCGCGTTCACGGTTACGCTGCTCCTACCGGCCATTGCCACCGGGGTCGGCGTGCCAAACGCCGCCCGGGCCTATGTTGCCGCACCGCTTATCCTCACCTTAGCAGCCGTCGGCGTCTCCTACATGCTAGAACTGTGGTACGCCACATTCCCAATCAACTCGGCAGCCCGCGCTACCGGCCAGGCCGCGATTCTCATCTTGCTTGGCCTCTCCGCATTTCAGGGCTACACCCAGTATTTCCACGCCTGGGCCGGCTCCAGCGAAGTCTACACCGCCTACAACGAAGGCGCCGTACAGCTAGCAGGCAACCTTAAAACCGAAAAGTTCGCCGGCGAGCGCTATGTAGTAGCCCCAGCCGACCAGCAATCGGTTGTGGCCTATCTGGACCACAATCAAGCAACCTACCGGCCCCTTAGCGCACGCGACCTCGCCGGTCTGCCCGTCGCCACCACCCCCCGGCAGTTCCTCATTGCCGCCGTATCACGCGACGAAGCCGTCAAAACCCTCAAGGTAAAGTTTCCCGGCGGCGTTTTGCGGCCCCACTACTCTGGCTTCAACCAAACGGAAACTTACTACAGCTATGAAGTTGCCAAGTGAACCAACCAGAAATTGAACTAAGCATTATCATCCCAGCTTACATGGAGGCGGCCGGAATCGCCGGCGTCTTGCAGGAGCTCGCCTCTTTTTTGAAGTCGCGCGATTACGGCGCGGTCGAAGTTTTGGTGGTGGTAGCCGACAGCCCCGACGGCACTGCCCGGATCGCCGAGAGCCAAAGCAAGCTATTTGAACGCTTCCGCGTCATCAAATCCGGCCCGCGCAAGGGTAAGGGCTTCCAGGTGCGCATCGGCATGTTTGAAGCCCACGGCAAATACCGGATCTTCATGGACGCCGACCTCGCGACACCGCTCATCCATCTCGACGAAGTCTACGCGGCCACTCGGCAGGGGGCCAAGGTTGTCATAGCAGTCCGGAGCCTCTGGCAGATCCATAAGGGCCTCATGCGTAAGGTAATGTCGAGTTTTGGCAACATTTTCATTCAAGTCTTAATCTTGCCGGGCATCAAAGACAGCCAATGCGGCTTCAAGGCTTTCGAGGCCGAGGCTTGCGAAGCGGTTTTCTCTCGCCAAACTATGTTGGGCTGGAGTTTTGACGCCGAGATCCTACTTGTGGCCCGCAAACTTGGCTACAAAATTACCACCATTGAAGCGCCCGACTGGAGCGACCCCAAATCGGCCGTCAAGGGGTTAGTCGGGGACTCGCCCCTAAAGGCCGCGGTAAAAACCTTTATGGATACTGTTGTGATCCGTCTAAATGCCTGGTCGGGCCGGTACGCCAAACCCACCTTCAAGTACAAGTCCATGTATTAATTACAACACTTTGTGTGAGTTCAGTCACAAGCATTATCATCCCGCTTATGTTAAAATCGACCCAGCAAAGGACGTTACGAATAGTTGAATAATTTCGGACTACGAAGAACCCACCCGCTTGGCGTTTTTCGCGACAATAGTGCCGTGGCACTCATTGGCCGCGAGAAATATTCCAGCACCTATCGCCTCGTGTTCGGCCACGGCCACGACCGCGCCTTCCGCTTCCAGCCCGAAAGCCCCTCAATCGTTTTGCCGCTCGGCCGCAAAGAGCGACTCGAGCACATCACTAGCGCCCGAATCTCCCGTGTACTCGATAGCCGCATCCTCACCTACACCGCTACCGTCGGCGACACCCACGAGGTACGCATTGCTATCCACGACAACCATGAAGAAATGGATGTCTGGGACGTCCCGGCGCTCCACCCGCACCTGCAAGGCGAGGGGATGGTAGTATCAGAGTACCGCCACAACGGGCAATACGTGCTCTACTACGGAGAACACGACCTGCGGGTCGCCTTCTCCAAAAACCTCGTTGCCTGGCACACCGGCGGTCAAGCGCTCCTGGGCCCCCGGCACGATTCGTTCGACCGGCACGCCTTAAAACTCATCACCGCCGAACACATCGAGCAGGGGATACTGGTGCTGTACGAAACCCGCGAGGCGCGCGGAGGGCAAATCACCCTCACCATCGGCTACGCGTTGCTCTCAGCTAGCAACCCGGAACATGTCATCTGGCGGTCGGACGAGCCCCTGCACGTGGCCACATTCCGCGGCAAAGACGAGCCCCGCACACTCGGGGCTATTGTGGGCAGCCGCCACATCGCGGTGTATTTAAGCACCAACACCGAGAAGCTGCTCACCATCAAACTTGCCAACCCGTACCAACCCCGCCCCAAGACCTGGCGGACAACCCGGTTACACCGCTTTCCCCAAAACCCCATCCTTTCGCCAACCGCCCTGGAGTGGGAATCCGAAGCCGTTTTGAACCCGGCAGCGTTTGTGGACAATGGTCGGGTGCACTTGCTCTACCGCGCCATGGGGCAAGGAGGCCTCTCGCAGCTCGGCTATGCCTCCAGTAGCGACGGTGTACACTTTACCGAGCGCCTCGACTACCCGGTGTACACCCCCGGCGCCGGCTTCGGCGCGCCCACCCCCGGCGCTGCCCACGGGCCCGAGGCCTACGACATCATCGCTAACCCCTCGGGCGGGGGCTGGGCCGGCTGCGAAGACCCGCGCGCCGTTGCCATCGACAGCCGGCTGTTTCTGTCCTACGTTGCCTTCGATGGCTGGAATTTCGTGCGCCAAGCCGTCACGTCTATCTCGCTAGCCAACTTCCATAATAAAAAATGGAACTGGCGCAAACCCGCCCTCATCTCAAAACCAGGCGAAATCCAAAAGAACTGGGTCATCTTCCCAGAGAAAATTAACGGCAAATACGCCATTTTGCACGGCCTCAGCCCCAAAGTCCACATCGAGTATATCGACAGCCTCAACGATTTCGACGGCCAGACTTTCATCGATAGCCTCCCGCAAGCCGGCGGTGGCGGTTACGCCGGTCGCGCCGAGCACTGGGACAACCGCGTCCGCGGAGCCGGGGCGCCGCCTCTCAAGACCCCGCTCGGCTGGCTCTTGCTCTACCACGCCACCGACAAGCGCGACCCCGGCAAATACAAGCTGGGCGCCATGCTCCTCGACCTCGCCGACCCATCCAAGATCCTCTTCCGCTGCAATGAGCCTGTGCTCGAGCCGCAGGAATGGTACGAAAACGAGGGCAAGCCCGGGGTAGTCTACACCTGCGGCGCCGTCATCCTCGGCGAGAACTTAATCGTTTACTACGGCGGTGGCGACAAACACATCGCCGTCGCCCGAGCCAATGCTGCCGAGTTCGTTAAGGCCCTAGCTGAAGGACAAGCGGTATCCCTGACCCCCGAACGTAGTGTAGTCTAGGAATATGTTTA